>NZ_JAPDBQ010000001.1:0-117881 GCF_027705325.1 Aeromonas sp. QDB18 | reverse complement strand
GGCCATGATCTCGCACCTCAGTAACTGTACGTAAGATCAGTATAGCTCGTGGTGACTGCTAATCATGGGTAATCAGGAATTTAAATGTGCGTTGCACCAAAATGGCTTTCCTGTTTTGTCCTGCACTAGTGCAGGCAGAAAGCCTGTGAATGGCTCCGCCGCCTGTATTGATTGACTTCCAGACATAAGCGTTAGTAGTAAGCAGAATGTCAGCTTTTTCATTTTTTATCTCACTGAATAACTATGATAAAATAGATGTGTATGGCTATAGTCAGAAACGGTAAACCACACTATTTTTTCAGTTGCTCTGAGATCTGAGAATGCGTTGCACACTGGAGATACTGATCCCCGTGCGTTTGGCAATTTCAGCTCTGGGTAACCCCTTGGCAACCAATGCCAGAACTTCATTACCTTTTGCCATTGCGGTAGGCTTACGGCCTTTATAAACACCTCGTCGCTTGGCTAACTCAATTCCTTCAGCTTGCCGCTCCAACATCAACTCTCGTTCGAATGTTGCGATAGCACCGATCATGGTGAGCATTAACTTGCCAGTAGGTGTTGAGGTATCTATCCCCAGATTCAATATCCGTAATGCAACTTGCTTATGTTGTAGAAATTCTGATATTTCCAATAGGTGACGAGTATTACGAGCCAGACGATCCAGCTTGGTAACCATCACCACGTCTCCCTCCTTCACATAATCCAAGAGGAGAGCAAGCTGTGGCCTATCATCACTGGCACCGCTAACCTTCTCCTGGAAAACTTTATTGCATTCAGCCAGTGCTCGAAGCTGGACTTCAAGGCTCTGACCTCCCGTACTAACACGTGCGTAACCTACCAGTGCCATGGCCTCCTCCCGGTCAATAGGGCAAGGTACACTGACCCCCATGGTCAAAAGTCTCGAAGAGACCTTCTTGACCTGAAAATGGAGGGAAATAGATGAAATGAGTGCCGATTTCGTGAGTGTCACTAGGGCTTGATCTATTGACCCCAAACCAGCGATGGAGAGAAATAACGGGACGCTTTGTGATAAACGTCCCGTCGTGATGGGTAGCAGAATATTGTGCTACTGATTGATTTGATTGGATGTAACAAGATGCCAATGTAAGTTATTGGCTTTGTGGCTCAGGCGTAGGCGGTGAAGGGGCCGCGTTTTTACCCAGTTTACTGGTCAGGGGCGAGGAACGAGGGCTGAGGCGTTTTGGTGCTGTTACGGTTGCCAAAGGCTGTGAGGTGGAAGATGACGCTATCATTTCTGGCTCAGGATAGAACTCCTCCAGCAGCATCGGTACCTCTTCATCAATATCCTCAAACTGGCCATTACGCAGCAAGTCACGAGCAGCTTGCTCCATCTGCTCGATGGCCAAGCCTGCTTCTTGGTCACGTTGGGCCGCCTCCTGTGCCAGCCTAACTGCCTCAGTCAGGTTGGTCTCTTCCCGTAGCGTCAAATCCACGTAGTAGACCGGTGTGCGGTAGGACTGGGTGGTGCTCTTGGCCCGCAACCGCAGGGTGAGCGGCAGATAGCGTGTATGGCCCCCGCTCACAGCCTCCAGGTACTTCAGTCGCGCCGCCAGGGTGCGTACCGAGTTGTAGCCGGTGGTGCGGAAGATAAAGCTACCCAGCTCATCCCCTTGCCCCTCCACAAACAGGTTCAGTCGTCCGTACAGCTTGCAGCCCTGTTGCCCTGCAAAGGCGCAGCGCTCTGGTCCTGGGCAGCTGACCTCCTCCATGCCTTGCGCCCCCACACGTCTCGCCACCTCCCCATTCCCGACACAGAGCGGCCTGCCGGTTTGCCGGTCAAACGCGCTGTATTCCGCCCGCAGATTCAAGTCGCTATCGTTGAACAGCACCCTCACTGGAATGGCGCGGATCTTGGTTTGCTCTTGCCCTTGGCCACTTTTTTGCGATGAGTAGTGTTGATGCAGGGGATGGAGCAACCATCCCCCTTTTTGTTGTATCTGGGTGGTGAGGGTGAAACTGTCGTCCTTCTCCGGCACCCACTTATCCTGTTTTTGCACCAGCTTGTCGATGCAGATCCGCCCGATCACGGGCGGGGTGATCGCCAGTCCTTTGATCATGGTGTTTGCCTCAAGGGTTGAATGGTAAAACGGCGCACGCCGGGCACCGGTTTGACATAACGGGTGAGCAAGTCGGGATGATCCTGACCGAGCTTATCGAGATCCGGCGCCAGCCGGTCTTTACTGCGCTTCCAGGTGATCTTGCCATCGGCAAACAACCCGGCTGTCGCTTCACCCAAGGTGGCTTGCAGCCGCTGCTTGAGTTGTGACTCCTGCTGCTCGACAGCCTCCTTTTGCTGACGCAAGCGCAGTAGTTCGCCAAACAGCAGGTTGAACTCGGGGGAATCGGAGAGATCCAGCGTCTGACCATCGTCACGCGGGAACAGCCAGCTCAGGGCATTGGCTGCATCACTGGAGCCGTCAGGCTCTGGCTGGTGGTCTTGTTGCACCATCTGCCAGAACTGCGCTTCCCGCTCGGTGAGATCCTGGATCTTCTCCTCATCGCGCTCGATGCGGTAAATCCGAAAATCCTGGCCGCCGATCAGCACTGCCACCTCAGCCCAGGCATGGCCGGTGACGGCCAACTGATGGAGTACCTGACACTGGTACGCCACCGGCACCCCTTCCTCCCACTGGGGGGCGCTGTGATAGCTGGCGGTCTTGATCTCCAGAATGCCCGGCCCATCGGGATGGCCGACTACCTCTCGGTCGAGGTTGGCGAGCATGAAGGGTTGATCGGGGTGTTGCAGCACCGCATTGACCCGGCGCACCTTGTAGCCAGTGCGTTTGGCATAGACCTGCGCCAACACCGGCTCCAGCTCAATGCCCCACAGCACCGCTTCCTTGTGGGATATATCCTCCGGCTCCTTGCGACCGGTCTTCTCCAGCCAGAGGCTGAGCGGGCATTTGTAGGGGGAGAGCCCCACTGCGACGGCAGCATCGGAGGAACCAATGCCGAGTTTACGGATAGCGAGCCACTGCTCGCGGGTTAACTGGGGAGTGGAGGCCAGCCGCAGGGCTTGGCCATACTTGGCTTTTGCTTTCATGACGACTCCTTGTTGACGGCATAAATGGCGACGCCCGGATTGGCTTACGCCAGTCCGGGTGAGTTCGTTATGCGGTTTGAATGGGGAAGCGTAATTACTGCAGCAGAGTGAGTGCCTGATTCAGGGCTTGGGATTTGAGTTGGGCGCCCTGACCGAACCAGGCGGAATCAAGCCGGTGATCTTGGCTGCGGGCACGGCGGTGGTGATCCACGTATTCGGTGACCGCATTGACCAGCCCCCAGGCGGTATTGCGAGAGCTGGCAAGCTCTGAGCCCATCCCCGCGCCCTGATAGAGCTCATGCAGCCGTTGTACCGGCTTGGTGAGAATGATGCTCTCCTCATCCAGCGGTTGCGCCAGCAAGTCGCTGAAAAAGCGTAGCGCCTCTTCAGGGGCGACTAGCCGTTGTGCCAGCGCCTTGGTTTGTGCCTTGAACTCATCCCAATGGGAGAGCCCCAGTCCGAGCGACTCTTTGACGGTCGCCGCATCGAACTGAGTGGAGTGGGGCACCTTGATGGCGCCGGTAGAGCCACGCAGTGCCATCTGCAGGGTGTTATTGCAGACCACTCGCAGCGAGGTGAACTGCGCCGTGGTACAGAGCGTGCCATCGCAGCTAGTTGCCAGCAGCAGATAGGATTTTACCAAGTCATTGCCTTTGAGTTTTAGATCCTGGCCGGTCTTAGCCAGTGCCCACAGTTTGCGGCCACCTTTGAGCGAGCCTGCGGTTTCCAGCTCAAAGCCACCGGCTTCCACCAGGTCTTGATAGAAGTGCAGCACCTCGTGAGGCTGTACCACGTTGTAACGACTTGAGACCACCGATAGGGGGGCGAGGGTATCGGAGCGATAAAGCACCTTGCTATCGCTGTAGGGGCGAATATGCAGCGCATCGGAGGCGACGTTAAACATCACGTCGCTCTGCTCGATGGTCCAATCCATGCCGGCTGCCTGTAGCCAGATATCGAGGGATTGTTGCGGGGGCAAAACATTGCCAAGGCTATGCCAGGGCGTTTGACCGGTGTAGGCCATCGTATCGATCAGGTGAGCCATGAGAAATCTCCAATGAAAAAGGGACTGCACAGAGCAGTCCCTTGGGTAGGTTCATGGAGATAATATATATCTGAAATCAATTCAAATGAGACTTATTTGTCTCTCTGGTTTCTAGCTATGGAATGCACGCTGTGGTACCCCGTGTGGTACCCCAGGCCAAAAACGACCAAGGGGTTGGCATCGTGATGATGCCAACCCCTTGTTTTATATGGCGCTCCCGACTGGAGTCGAACCAGTGGCCTGTCCCTTAGGAGGGGACCGCTCTATCCTGCTGAGCTACGGGAACCTTGTGGCGGGCATTATACAAGAAGCATTGTGCTTTTAAACCCTTGATTCCTATTCCAATACGGCCAGGTCACCGATTTGGACATTGAACGGCGAATATTTGTTCTGACTGCTGATGATGGCGCCATCCTCGAACACCTGTACCACCTCGAACAGACCG
Organism: Aeromonas sp. QDB18; assembly: GCF_027705325.1. Taxonomy (NCBI): domain Bacteria; kingdom Pseudomonadati; phylum Pseudomonadota; class Gammaproteobacteria; order Aeromonadales; family Aeromonadaceae; genus Aeromonas; species Aeromonas sp. QDB18. Next base: position 113,327 of record NZ_JAPDBQ010000001.1, on the reverse strand, counting down.
TCAGCGGGGTTGCGCATCACCCTGGACTTGCCATAGGGGTCGACGAAGTCGGCGCTGTGCTGGACCCGGAACTGGTCCCCGAGTTTGACCCCGTTGCGACGGCCCAGGTTGATGTGGGGGCCGCGCTCGTGCTGGGCCACGATCCGGGCGGTGACGGGGGCACAGGCGAGTTCGGCGGCGATGTCCTGGGCCGCCTCCTTCAACTGGTAGCCCACCTCCTGGCCAAAGCTCGACTGCCAGAACTGGCCGCCGCTGCTGCCCACCTGCTCCCGCTTGGAGAAGGTCCAGTTGGCGCGTCCCTTGTACTCCTTGCGGCCGAGCAGGCTGCCGTTGATGCCGTCGAACAGGTAGAGCTGCATGGAGAAGTTGCGCACGGGATCCTCATACCAGCTGGTGAGGGCGTTGCCCTGGGGCTCGAGGGAGAGGTCGTCGATGCTGCCGAGCACCAGATACTGGCTGTCGGTGCGCAGGCTCAGGGCCTTGATCTCCTCGAGGGCGCTGCGATCCCCCTGTTGCAGATGGAGAGGGTCGATGCGCAGGTTCTCGTCCAGCCACTGGCGTGCGACCACCTGGGGCGTCGTCGCCAGGGTTTCAAACAGCCGGCGGGAGAGATCGGCGGGCATGTCGTCCAGGGCACCGGTGCTTGCCTGGTCCGGGTAGCGCATGCGCAGGCGCACCAGCGTCAAATCCTTGGCGTAGTGCTGGGTCTGGCAGATCTGCCGCTCCGCCTGGATGTCGGCCACGAGGGTGATGTACATGCGGCCGTTGCGCACCTCTTCGCGCTTGAGGCGGTACTGGCGGATGTCGCCGCCGGAGCGGATCTGGATCTGCTCGGAGCGCAGGCTGCCGTTTTCCAGGCGCTGGATGCTGGAGACGGAGGCACTGCTGGCCAGCAGCGCCTGGCGCAGGGCGTCGCGGGTCGCCTGCTCGCGGGCGTAGACCTCGTCGCCCCCCAGAATGGCGGCACTGCCCTGGGCCTCGATAAGTTCGGCCCTGGCCGACAGGCTGGCCAGCAGCAGGGTGAACAGCAGCGAAACTTTCATAACAAACACCTTGAGTGGGCGACCCCGCTGCCGCCGGTGGGGCGGGTCAGGGATCCTGGACACAGATCCGGTCTGCACCGGAGCGGGTGACCAAATAAAAGCAAGAACCATGCCTTCTTCCCTGGCCGGAGCCCGCGCGGTGGGCTCCGGTGGCACAGTGCGCGCCTCTGCCCGGGGATCATCGAGGATCCTGCGCGCATTCCCGCCTCAAGTGTTGGCGGTTGCGACCGATAACAGGTCAGGTGCAGATACAGGAAAGGTATCCATGAAGAGAGTTATCACGGTGCTGGCGGTGGCGCTGGCATTGGTCGGTTGCGGGTCGGCCGACCCCATCAATCGGGAGCTGGGAGACCCTCGCCAGGCGGCGAAGGGGATGGAGCTCAACTGGCTGGTGGCCCGCATGACGGATCAGCTGATGGAGCGCAAGTCTCTCACGACCCTGACCGAGCCCATTGCGGTCGCCTCCTTTGTCGATCTCGACACCCTGAAGGACACCAACTGGATAGGGCAGCAGATCGAGGAGAGCTTCATCTACGAGCTGAACCGGCGCGGTGAGGTGGTGGTGGACTTCAAGACCACGGGCAACATCCAGGTGACCCCGCAGGGGGACTTCGTGATGAGCCGCAACTACAAGGATCTCTCGTCCCGGCTGCCCATCTCCCGCATCCTGACCGGCACCTTCAGCCGCAATCAGCAGGGGATCCTGGTCAACGCCCGCATCATCGATCTGCGCACCAAGATGGTGGAGACCACGGCCCAGAGCCTGATCCCGAAACAATATTTGTCCGGTGCCAGCAACTCCTTTGGCCGGGCCTCCATCAATCGCGGTTACCTGATGCGGGGGGGCCAGAGCCCGTCCGGCCATCTGGTCAACCTGACCCCTTGAGGTGGCGCGTCATGAAGCGTGAAGCGGGCTGGCTGACATTGAGCCGTGACACATCGGGTGTGGTGAACAGGAAAACGGGGAAACAGCGATGAAAATCTTGTTGGGTTGCCTGATGGCCATGTTGCTGACGGCGTGCAGTGGCAACCGGGTGGTGAACTATGACGTGGGCGAGAAGCCCGATGACTTCCCGGTGCTCAAGGCGGTGGGTTATGCGGTGATCGACATCCAGCCCGGTCCCTCCCAGTCCGAGAAGATGTTGCAGGCGATCCGCGCCTCCAAGATGGACGCCTACCGGGAGCTGGCGGAGCAGCTCAACGGCCAGCAGGTGCGCGGCCAGAGCAGCTACAAGGACCTGACCCAGACCTCCAACTCCCTGGATGTGTCGGTGGCGGGCATGGTGCGCGGTGCCCGGGTGGTGGCGACCTATCCCCGCGGCAACACTTATGCCACCGAGCTGGAGCTCGACACCCGCAACCTCTATCACCTGAACCAGCTGATGGCGGGCCAGTTCTAGGGCGGGTCCGGGGGGCGCCGGATGAGCCGGGCGATCATCACGGCACAGACAAAGGCGAGCGCAGGCTCGCCTTTTTGTTTGGTCGGGAAGGGGCTCGGATCTGCGGGGAATAACCGGGGTTGCCGCGTTGGACGGGATAGGGCCTGGGGAGGATAACCGGGGTTGGCGTCTTGGGAGGAGCTGGTCTTCGGCAGGAGAAACGGGGTTGAGGTGCCGGGCGGGATCCGGCCTGTAGCGAGGAAAAAAGGGGCTGAGATCGCACAAGAGGTGCCCGGGCGCCGGAATGGCGGCCTTTTTTGTTTAGGGAAATCTAACGATGCTGCCATGTCGTTAAATAAAGTCAAACGATAGAAAGGCCCGGCAGGCGGCAAAAGGAGGCCGCAACGGGAGGAAGATGGCCTGATGGTGAGTGGAAAGACAGCAGCGCCAGGATCCCGGGTCCACGAGGAAGGGGGTGGAGGGCGGTTTAACGCCGGAAGGGAAGGGCGGGATCCGCTCCCCATCAGCTTCCCATCAAGACGGGCGGCACGGCGGTCGGCTTGACGTCTTCGCTCGGGTAGCAGCCCAGCACCTTGATGTAGCGGGTGATCTTGGTCAGCTCCAGCAGGGCGGCCTGCATGGCCGGGGTCTGCAGGTTGGCGGAGACATCCAGGTAGAACATCTCCTCCCAGGGGTTGCCCTGCACCGGACGGGATTCCAGCTTGGTCATGTTGATCTCGTGGCTGCGCAGCACCAGCAGCGCCTCCACCAGGGAGCCCGGCTTCTGGGAGGTGGACATGATGAGGGTGGTCTTGGCCGGGATCTGGGGCGCAACGTCAATGGGCTTGCGCGCCACCACGATGAAGCGGCTGTAGTTCTCCTTCTGGTTGGCGAGCTGCTCGGCCAGCACGTCCAGGCCGTAGAGCTCGCCGCCGGCGGCGCTGCCGATGGCCGCCGCTTCCGGGCTTGCCAGCTCCTTCACCTTCATCATGGCGCTGGAGGAGGAGTCGCAGATCTCGTGGCGCGCTCCTTCCAGCTTGCTGAGGTAATGGGAGCACTGCTGGAACACCTGGGGATGGGCGTAGAAGGTCTTGATGCGTTCGATCTCAGTGGGCACGGCGGTGAGGATGCAGTGCTCGATGGGATAGGTGAGCTCACCCACGATGGAGAGGGTGGTGTGCTGCATCACGTCGTACACCTCGTTGATGGAGCCCGAGCTGGTGTTCTCGATGGGCAGCACCCCGAAGGCGGCGCGGCCCGACTCCACGGTGTCCAGCACCTCGCGGAAGTTCTGGCAGTTCACCTCGAACACCTGATCCTTGTAGCGGGCTAGGTACTTGCGGGCGGCCAGGCTCGAGTAGGAGCCGCGCGGTCCCAGGTAGGCAACGCTGGTCATGGGCTCCTGCTGCTGGGGGTTGAGCAGGCTCTGCAGGTAGGCCTGCTGGGAGAGCACGGAGTCTTCGATGATGGTGTGGTAGATGCGGGTGATGTACTGGGCATCCAGTCCGAGGGCGCGCCCTTTCTGGATCAGGGCGACCAGCAAGTCCTGCTCGCGCTGGTGGTCACGGATGGGACGGGGATTGGCCTGCTTGGCGCGGGCGACCTCGATGCTGAGGGTCTTGCGTTTGGCCAGCAGGGCGAGCAGCTCCTGATCCAACTGGGTGATGTCGTGTCTGATCTCGTCGAGCGTTGCCATGGTGGTTCCCTATCCAGTGATTCTGTGGTGTGTGGTGCAAAAAAAAGCCTCCGCTGGGGAGGCTCGATTCGTCTTTGGTTTCTGTTTACGCGAATGGTTCACGTGACGACGGGCCTTCCCTCATGTGGGCCGGGTAAACGAGAAAACAAAGAAGAATGGTGTGTTCATGGGCGTGTCCTGAATGTAACGCCATAACCATTAAGGGATTTGGCGGTGCGATGCAAGTAAAACTTGCCCGGGGGCGTTGAACGGGGCAGGGTGGTGGCTCGGGTTGCCGAGGGGGAGTGAGCGTCGTTCTGGTCCCTGTTTGTGGCAACCGCCGTGACCACATCCGTGGCAACAACACATAGAGGGGACGAGACGATGGCGGTGATCTTCGATCTGGGCAGGGTGGTGGTGCGCTGGGATCCGGTGGCCATAGTGAGTGGGGTGCGCGGACCCGAGGGGGCGACTGGGATCGCGGAGCAGCTGTTCAACCACCCGGACTGGCTGGAGGTGGACAGGGGGACCCTCTCCCTGCACACCATGGCCCGTCAGGCGCAGGGGCGCACCGGCCTGTCGATGGCGGAGAATCTGGCCATCTTGCAGGCGGTGCCGTCCTCCCTTGTGCCGGATCCTGCCATGGTGGCGCTCATCGAAGAATTGCACGGTGCAGGCCACACCCTCTATGCCCTCTCCAACATGGGGCACGCCAGCATCGACTGGCTGGAGCAGCATCAGTCCTTCTGGCGCTTCTTCAGCGGCAAGGTGGTGTCGGCCCGGGTGCGGATGCTCAAACCTGAGCCCGACATCTACCGCTATCTGCTAGTGTCGTTCGACCTCAAGGCTGGGGAGTGCCTCTTTATCGACGACAGCCCGGCCAACGTGGCGGCGGCCGAGGCGCTCGGTCTGCGGGGGCTGATCTTCACCGATCCGGCCCGGTGCCGGGCGCATCTGATCGCTCAGGGGTTGTTGCCTGCCTGAGGAGAGCCAGTTTCGCTTCGCAGCGAAAAAAGTGGGCAAAACCTTGATTGAGGGCAAATAACGTACAGCTTTATCCATGCTCTTTAAGTGTATATTCAGCTTGGTGCGGGCAAAATGGTATCCAGTTCATCATCCGGAGTTGTTGTTATGGATGCCAATGTCGTTGCGCTGCATCGGGGATACGATCAGACCTTTCAAGCCAGGGAACAGAGGCTCATCAACACCCTGGCCGGTTACAGCGAACTGCTTGTCTCCTTCTCCGGCCGACTGGAATCTTGCTACAGCATGGATCTGTGCCGGGCCAGCGGGGTGCGATTTCGCGCCATCACCCTGGACAACCCCACCCTCAGCCGCCAGTCGGTGGCCAGGGCACAGCGCTACTGCCGGCACTACGGCATCCCCCATCAGGTGCTCAAGACCGACGAGATGATCTTCAGCGCCCATCTGGGCCACCTCGCCGAGGTGACCGACCCGGTGCGCTACCTCTGCCAGCAGCTCGAACATGAAGAGGGCCCGCCGCTGCTGATGTCGGCCTCGGTGGAGGAGAAACGGGAATACCTGCGCCGATTCCACAGCCTGCCCGCCAACACCCTCTGGATCTTTGCCGAGCAGGGGATGACCAACCGGGATTTTCGCTACGGCTTTCACCAGCGGCAACTGGCGCTCTGGGGAGACGTGGGGGAGGCCTGCCTGAGCCGGCGGTTTGTCGATATGGCCTCCCTGGACAGGCGGCACCTGCGGATGGTCGACATGGCCGAGCAGATGCTGGTGGACATGGGGCTGGGGGGAGCCCAGGTCTTCTTCCATACCCTGGGTGACAGGGTCACCACCCTTGCGAGGATCCGGGTGCCCGAACGGCTGCGGGCCCTGGTGTTCGACATGCAGCCCACCATCCAGAAGGCCCTCAGGAGTGCCCAGTTCGATCTGGTGACTCTGGATCTGGCCACGCTGGAGGATCCCCACCCCTTGGTCATCTGAGCCGGGGCGTAACGTGAGGGGGGTCATAGGCAAGGAGGGCGCGACTCTTTATACTGCCCCCTTCGCATCCTTTATCGAGTGCCTGCCCATGAAACCCCTCTCCCGACTGCTGGTCGCCCTCTGTCTGTGCCCTCTGCTGGCCGAGGCGGCTCCCCTGCACCAGATCACCTTGCCGGATGGTCGCCAGGTGCAACTCAATGACGATTTCACCTGGGAATACCTGCTGGTCAAGCCGGCAGCCACGGTAGCCGGTCAGGCAGTGACGGCGAGTGTCGTGGCCCCGGTGCTGACCGAGCAGGCCATGGCCCATCCCGACTTGCTCTCCCAGGCGACCCGGGACGGCATCACGGTGAAGCTGGACCAGGTGGCGGGGGACGATCCCCTCAGCCTGCAGTTCGTGGTGAGCAACACCGGCAGTCGCAACGTGGTGCGCGTCAACGGCAGCCTGACCCTGTTCAGCGCCGACGGGGTGCAGCTCTCGAGCGAGCCCGTGCGCTTCTGGGTCGGGGAGAACCGCCTGCCTGACTCCTACCTGCGCAAGGGGGAGGCTCGCGCCTCCCGGGCCATCGAGCTGGCACGACCCGCTGGCCTCACCGGCAAGCCGCTGGTGCGGGTGCAGATCGACGAGGTGGAGTTCCGCTAGGATGACGGCGGGGGAGCCCTCGCTCCCCCGCAGAGTGTTGCACCGGTAACCACCAGCAATATCCGCTTACATCTGACATGGTTTGGCAACAGCTTGCTCCTCGGCGTTGCCCCCTTTGCCCGTCACAATGGCTCCATTCCAGTTAGGTCCGCCTAACTCAACCCATGGAGTCAACAAAATGCAAAAGATCGCACTGTCTGTTCTGGTTCTGGCCGGTCTCTCTTCCACCTCCGTCCTGGCGCAAGATGCCTTCAGCTATGCCAAGGGATCTGCCACCTGGGCCCACACCAAGTCTGACTACATCGGTGGCAAGGATGGGGAGAACCGCGACTTCGGCGGCCTGAGCCTGGATCTCTCCAAGAGCTTCACCAGCAATGTCTATGGCCGGATCGGCAGCGAATACACCTCCCGCAGCAGCGGCAACGACAGCATGGCCATCTCCAGCCTGGGGATGGGTGTCTACACCCCCCTCAGCACCGGCCTGAACCTCTACGGTGAAACCGGCCTGATGGGCTACAGCCTGGAACGGGAGCTGGCCTCCGACGTGAACCACTCCGGTTGGGATACCCTAGCCCGCAAGAAGAGCGGCAGCCTCTACGGAGAAGTGGGCCTGCGCTACGACATCGGCGCCGTCGAGCTCTCCACCGGCTATCGCTACGCCAACATGACCGACGACATGCACGACTTCAAGGCGGGGGCGGCCTACAAGCTGACCCAGAACCTGGCCCTCACCGCCGACTACACCTATCGCAACTGGGATCTGCAAAAAGGCTCCATCTCCAGCCTGGGTGTGAAATACAGCTTCTGATCATCCTTCCTGCAGGGTCTTCACCTTTACCCATGACTTCGGTCATGGGTTTTTTTTATGGGGGCTGATCCGCCCGCCGCCCCCTGGCCGTATCAGTTCGCAATAGTTATACAGCTTCCAATTTTTTGTATAACTGCTATAACTTACTCAAGGCTTATACAAGGGGCTTCATCATGTACAAGATCAAGGTCGGTATCAGTGCCTGTCTGCTCGGCCAGGAAGTGCGCTTCGACGGTGGACACAAGCGCTCCAGCTTCTGCGAGCGGGATCTCGGCGCCCATTTCGACTATCACCCCGTCTGCCCGGAGATGGCCATCGGCCTCGGCGCCCCCCGTGCCGCCATCCGGCTGGTGAAGCGCCACGGCGAGATCCGCGCCGAGGCGAGCAACGGCAGCTTCGACGTCACCGACAAGCTCATCGCTTTTAGTGAACAGAAGGCGCGCCAGCTCGACTTCATCTCCGGTTATATCCTCTGTGCCAAGTCCCCCAGCTGCGGCATGGAGCGGGTGCGCATCTATGGCGCCAACAACGAGGGCAGCGCCAAGGAGGGGGTCGGCCTGTTCGCCAGGGCGCTGATGGAAGCCAACCCCCTGCTGCCGGTGGAGGAGGACGGCCGACTGTGCGACCCCATATTGCGGGAGAACTTCGTGCTGAGGGTCTTTGCCTATCACGACTGGCAGCAGCTCTGCGCCCGGGGAATCACCGCCTCCGCCCTCATCCGCTTCCATTCGCGCTACAAGTACCTGGTGCTCTCCCATGCCACCAGCCACTACCGCGCCCTGGGTCGGCTGCTCGGCAACCTCGGCAAGGCCAACCTGCAGGAGGTGGCCGACAGCTACATCCAGGGGCTGATGGCGGCGCTGACGATCCGCGCCAACCGCCGCAGCCACACCAATGTGCTGATGCACCTGCAGGGTTACTTCAAGCGGATGCTGACCCCGGCCCAGAAACAGGAGCTGTGCGAGGCCATCGACAAGTACCGTACCGGCGTCTTCCCGCTGCTGGTGCCGCTCACTCTGATCCGCCACTACCTGCGCGAGCACCCCAATCCCTATCTCTCGGATCAGGTCTATCTCAATCCCCATCCCGATACGCTGAAACTGCGTTACGGGCTCTGAACACCCTGTGCAGGCCCCGGCGGATAGCCGGGGTCTCTCCCCCAACCCTTGATGGAAGTCGTTATGTCTGATTTACCCCATGCCCCTTCGCCGGAGGAGGGGATCTACCCCATCCGCGAGGTCTCCCGCCTCACCGGGGTCAACGCCGTCACCCTGCGCGCCTGGCAGCGCCGCTACGGGCTGGTGCAGCCGGCCCGTACCGAGAAGGGGCACCGCCTCTACAGCGAGCAGGACATCCGCCAGATCGGCGAGATCCTGAGCTGGCTGGAGCGGGGGGTGAGCATAGGCCAGGTCAAGGGGCTCCTGAGCGAACCCCAGATCGCGCCGGTGAGCGATCACTGGCAGCAGACCCTGGAGCAGTTTGGTCAGGCGCTGCTCGCCTTCAATCAGCGCAAGGCCGAGGCCGAGCTGAACGACCTGCTGGCGAGCTATCCGTTCGAGCTGGTGCGCAGCCGGGTGCTGCAGCCCCTGGTGGAGCGGCTGCTGGGGCTCTGGCGCGAGCGACCGGATGGCGAGCTGCTGCACCAGGTGTGGCTCGGCTGGCTGCATACCCGCTTCGCCCGCCACCTCATCGAGCAGGAGAAGGGCATCCCCGTCACCCTGGCAAGCTGGGGGCAGGTGGGGCCCCTCGATCTGGTCTGGGCCGCTTATGAGCTCATCGGTCAGGGTTATGAGGTGCAGCTGCTGGGGGCGGTGGAGCCGCGCCATGCCTCCCTGCTGGAGGGACGCGCCACTCCCCCCTGGCTGATCCTGCTGGGAGCCGGGCTCGGCAAGCAGGATCTGGCCGCCGAGTGGCCTGCCGGCACCCGCTTCTTTGGCGAGCTGGGACGCCTCTACGACGAGGAGTGGCGGCAAGCCCGGGACTGGCACGCCACCCTGTCAGAGGTCAGTGCGACTCATCGCACCACCAAGACGAGGGGCAAGGGCGGGAGAAAACCATCATGAGGCTGGTCTGGTTTCGAAACGATCTGCGCCTGGCCGACAACCCGGCCCTGCGGCACGCCTGCGCCGGGGAAGAGCCGGTCGCGGCGCTCTTCATCCTCTCGCCGACCCAGTGGCGGCAGCACAAGCTGGCCCCGGTCCGCCAGCGCTTCATCCTGGCGCAGCTCGATGCGCTGGGCCGCGAGCTGGCGGCCCTCGGCATCCCGCTTCATCTGCTGCGGGTCGAGACCTTTGCCGAGGTGCCGGCGGTGCTGGCTGACTTAAGCCGCGAGCTCGGGGTGAGCGAGCTCTATGCCAACCAGGCCATCGAGATAGACGAGCTGCGCCGCGACCAGGCGGTCACCGCCGCGCTGGGGGAGCAGGGCATGACCAGCCACTGGTTCAACGGCTGCTGCGTGCTGCCGCCTGGGCGGGTGCTGACCGGGTCGGGGGAGATGTTCAAGGTGTTCACTCCCTTCAGCCGCGCCTGGCTCAAGGCCCTCGAGGAGGATGGCTTCGTCATTCACCGGGCCCCGGCGCCGCGCGGTGCGCCTATCCCCTGGTTACCGCTGGCCGAGCGGCCATTTGTCGATGCCGCGCTGGGGGAGCTAACGGCGGACGTCCGCTGGCCGGTGGGGGAGGCCGAGGCGAACCGCCGGTTGTACGCTTTTCTGGATCAGGCGGTGCTGGACTACGGCGAGACCCGGGACTTTCCGGCGCAGGCCGGCACGTCCGTGCTCTCCCCCTATCTGGCGGCGGGCATCATCAGCCCGCGCCAGTGCGTGGGGGCGCTGCAGCAGCGCCTCGGCTACCGGCCCCAGTCGAAGTCGCAGCCCGGTTTTGTCTGGCTCAACGAGCTCATCTGGCGCGAGTTCTACCGCCACCTGCTGGTGCTGATCCCGACCCTCTCCATGAACCGCCCCTTCAAGCCAGAGACGGCGGCCCTGCCCTGGAGCTGGGATCCGGAGGCCTTCGCCGCCTGGTGCGAGGGGCGCACCGGCTACCCCGTGGTCGATGCGGCCATGCGCTGCCTCAACGCCACCGGCTGGATGCACAACCGGCTGCGAATGATAGTGGCGAGCTTCCTCACCAAGGATCTGCACATCCACTGGCGGCTCGGGGAGGACTACTTCATGAGCCGGCTCATCGACGGGGATCTGGCGGCCAACAACGGCGGCTGGCAGTGGGCGGCGGGCACCGGGGCCGATGCGGCACCCTATTTCAGGGTCTTCAACCCCACCACCCAGGGGCAACGATTTGATCCGCAAGGGGAGTTCATTCGTATCTGGGTCAGTGAGCTGGCCGATGTGCCTGCCGCCTATGTGCACGAGCCCCACGACTGGTTGCGGCTCAAGGGGCGGCGGGATTACCCGGCGCCCATGGTGGACCATGCCGTTGCCCGGGTGAAAGCCATCGAGATGTTCCGCGAACTGGAGAAATAACATGGATGAGTCGCTGGCCCGCTTTGTCGCCCTCTATCAGCAGCTGAGCAGCGCAGAGCTGCACCGTCTGCCCGAGGTCTATGGGAAAGAGGTGATCTTCATCGACCCGGCCCACCGCATCGAGGGGCTGGCGGCGCTCACCGACTATTTTGCCGTCCTCTATCGGCGCCTTGCCTACTGCCGCTTCGACATCACCAGCCAGCTGCTGCAGGGGCGCCAGGCCTGGCTCGGCTGGACGATGACCTTCTCCCACCCAAGGTTGCGCGGCGGTGCGCCTGTGACGGTGGAGGGGGCCACCCGCCTCGCATTCGACGAGGAAGGCAAGGTGTGCCTGCACCGGGACTACTTCGATCTCGGGGCCATGCTCTACGAGCAGCTGCCGCTGCTGGGCGCCGTGGTGCGCACCCTCAAGGGGAGGCTAGGCGCATGAGCGGCCGGGTGCTGATCACCGGCGCCACCTCCGGCATCGGCCGCCAGCTGGCGCTGGATTACCGGCGCGCTGGCTGGCAGGTGTGGGGCTGCGGCCGGGACGAGGCGCGCCTGCAGGCTTTGGCGGACGCGGGGATCATCCCCCTGCGGTTCGATGCCCGGGACAGCGCCGCCATGGCCGAGGTCGCCGCCGGTTTGCCCACGCTGGATCTGCTGATCCTCAACGCCGGCAACTGCGAATACATGGACCTGACAGAGGGCTTTGACGGCGCCCTCTTTGCCCGGGTCATCGAGACCAACCTCATCGCCACGGGTCATGCGCTGGCCGCCTTCTTGCCGCTGCTGGGGCCAGGGGCGCGCCTTGCCATCGTCAGCTCCTCGGTGAGCTGGCTGCCGCTGCCCAGGGCCGAGGCCTATGGCGCCTCCAAGGCGGCCCTCGACTACCTGGCCGATACCCTGCGCCTCGAACTGGCGGGCAAGAGGATAGGGGTGACCCTGATCCGCCCCGGCTTCGTGCAGACGCCGCTCACCGACAAGAATGATTTTCCCATGCCCTGCCTGGTGACGGTGGAGCAGGCTGCCCGCGCCATCATGACGGGGCTCGCCGCCGGTCGCCACCAGATCCACTTCCCCCGCCGCTTCACCTGGCTGCTGCGCCTGCTGGGGGCTCTGCCGACGGGGCTCTGGCTGCGCCTCGGCCGCACACTCGTTTCGAAAGGACGCCCTTCATGAAGAAAAAGATCGCCATCGTCGGCTCAGGTATCTCGGGGCTCACCGCCGGCTTCCTGCTCCACAAACTCCATGACATTACCCTGTTCGAGGCGGCGCCGACCCTGGGGGGTCACACCGCCACCGTCGACGTGGAGCTGGGCGGGCGCAGCCATGCCATCGACACAGGCTTCATCGTCTTCAATGACCGCACCTACCCCCACTTCCTGAAATTGCTTGAGCGGATCGGGGTCGGGCGGCAACCGGCCGAGATGAGCTTCTCGGTCAGAAGCCCCGAGGGGCTGGAGTACAACGGCCACAACCTCGACACCCTGTTCGCCCAGCGCAGCAACCTGTTGAGCCCGCGCTTCTACCGCTTCGTCGCCGAGATCCTGCGCTTCAACCGGGAGGCTCGGGCCTGGCTTGCACAGCACCGGCAGCAGGAGGCGGAGCCCGGACTGACTCTGGGGGCCTTCCTGCAGGCGGGCGGTTTCAGCGACTACTTCGCCCGCCACTACATCCTGCCCATGGGGGCGGCCATCTGGTCATCGACGCTGGCGGACATGCGGGCCTTCCCCCTCGGCTTCTTCCTGCGCTTCTTCGCCAACCACGGCTTGCTGGAGGTGGCCAACCGGCCCCAGTGGTACGTCATTCCCGGCGGCTCGCGGGAATACATAGGGCCGCTCACGGCGGGCTGGCTGCCGCGGATCCGCCTCGCCTGCCCGGTGCTGGGGATCCGCCGGGGGGCGGACGGGGTCCTGCTCCAGAGCAGTTATGGCGAGGAGCGGTTCGACGAGGTGATCCTCGCCTGCCACAGCGATCAGGCGCTGGCCCTGCTGACGGATGCGAGCGAAGGAGAGCGGGCCATCCTCGGCGCCATGCCCTACCAGGCCAACGACGTCTGGCTGCACACGGATGCGGGCTGCCTGCCCGTGCGCCGCAAGGCCTGGGCCAGCTGGAACTATCGGCTCGGCGAGGATGACGGGGCGCGCCCCCTGGTGACTTACAACATGAACATACTGCAGGGGCTGAGCTCGCCGCAGCCCTTCTGCGTCAGCCTCAATCCAGAGGGGCGGGTGGATGAGCGCAAGGTGCTGCGCCGCTTCGTCTATCACCACCCCGTATTCAATCAGGGCTCCATCGCCGCCCAGGGCCGACGCGCCGAGATCTGCGGCCGGCAGCATACCCACTTCTGCGGTGCCTACTGGTACAACGGCTTTCACGAGGACGGGGTGCGCAGCGCCCTGGACGTGGCCAGCCGCTTCGGGGCCCGCCTGTGAACGCCGCCATCAGCGCCATCTGGCAGGGCTCGGTGCGCCACCGCCGCTTCGCGCCGCGTCCCCACGCCTTCTCCTACAGCCTCTTCATGCTGGGGCTGGATCTGGACGAACTGCCCGGGCTTGAGCAGGGGCGCTGGTTCGCCGTGGAGCGGGCGGGGCTGCTCGCCTTTCGCCGCGACGACTACCTGAGAGGCAGCGAGGGGCCCCTCAAGCAGGCGGTGTGGGACAAGGTGGCCGAACTGGGTGGCGATGCCGAACCCGGGGGGCGGGTACTGCTGCTCGGCAACGTGCGCTGCCTCAGCTTCTACTTCAGCCCGGTCAACTTCTACTTCTGCGAGCGGCAGGGGGAAGCCCGCTACCTGCTGGCCGAGGTGTCGAACACCCCCTGGAACCAGCGCCACTACTACCTGCTGGATCTGGCGGCGCTCGCCCCCCACGACAAGGATTTTCACGTCTCCCCCTTCATGGGGCTGGCCATGCGCTACCACTGGCGCATCCGGCCGCCGAAGGAGGAGGCATTGATCCACATCGAGAGCCATCCCGTATCCGGTGAGGCCAAGCTGTTCGACGCCACCCTGGCCCTGCGCCGGGCACCGCTGTCGCGCAGGGGGCTGGCGGCGCTGCTGGCCCGCTGGCCCTGGATGACCATGAGGGTGCTGCTCGGGATCTACTGGCAGGCCTTGCGCCTTTTTATCAAACGAACGCCCATCTTCACCCACCCGGAGAGCCGCTAATGGAACTTGCTCAATCAACTCTCTCTGCCTCTTTCATCGACAAGGGGGTCAGACAATTGCTGCTCAGGCTGCTGGGGCGCCTCGAACATGGCCAGCTGCTGCTGCGCGATGGCGGCGAGCGTCACAGCTTCGGCGCCGCGGGCAGCGACCTGCACGCCGAGCTGGTGGTGCTGGATCCGGCCTTCTATCGCCGCCTGCTGCAGGGGGGCAGCATCGCCGCCGGGGAAACCTGGGTGGAAGGGCTCTGGACCAGCCCGGATCCGGTGGCCCTGGTGCGGTTGCTGGCCAGGAACCTGGCGCTGCTCGACAGCCTGGAGCGGCGCCTCGGCTGGCTCAGCTTCCCGTTCAACAAGGTGCGTCACTGGCTCAATCGCAATACCCTGACCGGGTCGAGATCCAACATCGCCGCCCACTACGATCTCGGCAACGCCCTCTATCAGGGCTTTCTCGACAGCCACATGCAGTATTCGAGCGCCATCTACCCGAGTGCCGATGCCAGTCTCGAGGAGGGGCAGCAGGCCAAGCTGCGCACCATCTGCGAACGGCTGGCGCTCGGGCCTGACGATCATCTGCTGGAGATAGGCACCGGCTGGGGTGGCCTCGTCGTCTATGCCGCCCGTCACCATGGCTGCCGGGTCACCACCACCACCATCTCCCGGGCCCAGCACGACTACGCCAAGGCGTGGATCGAGCGGGAGGGGCTGGAGGATCGCATCACCTTGCTGCTGGAGGATTACCGCAAGCTGGAGGGCACCTACGACAAGCTGGTCTCCATCGAGATGATCGAGGCGGTGGGGCACGCCTTTCTGCCCGATTATTTCCGCCAGCTGTCACGCCTGCTCAAGCCCGGCGGTCGTCTGCTGATCCAGGCCATCACCATCGCCGATCAGCGCCACCCCCAGTATCTGCGCGGGGTGGACTTCATCCAGCGCTACATCTTCCCGGGTGGCTGCCTGCCCTGCGTCTCCCAGATGGCGGGGCTGCTGGCGCGGGAGACCGACATGCAGCTGGTGCGGCTGCACGATCACGGCCATCACTATGCCCGTACCCTGGCCCACTGGTGCGAGCGCTTCCTGGCGTTGGCCCCCGAGCTGCCGAGGCTCGGCTACAGCCAGGATTTCATCCGGCTGTGGCACTTCTACTTCGCCTATTGCGAAGGGGGCTTCTGGGAGCGGGCCATCAGCCTGGTGCAGCTGGAGGCGGCCAAGCCGGGCCCCCATGGCTGGGCGGGAGACCTGCCGGTAAGCGGTCACTGACCATGTGGCAGTGGGCCCACCTGCTGGGATTCAACCTCTACTGGGTGCTGGCGGTGAAATGGCAGCAACCGGGCCCGCTGCTGGCGCTGTTGCTGCTCCATTTTCTCTTCTCCCCCCGCCGCCGGCAGGACTGGCGGCTCATTCCCGTCGCCCTGGCTGGCTGCCTGCTCGACGGCCTGCTCTGGTGGCTCGGCCTGTTTCACTTTTCGTCCGTTTTTCCGCTCTGGCTGGTGCTGCTCTGGTGCGGTTTTGCCCTGACCCTCTCCCACGGCCTGCGCTGGCTGCGGCCCCTGCCGCGCTGGCAGCAGGGGTTGTTCGGCATGCTGGGGGGCGCCTCCTCCTATGTGGCGGGGGCTGCCATGGGGGCAGTAAACTTACCCTGGGGCATCTGGATCAGCACGGCACTGCTGGCGGTGATCTGGATGTGGTGGTTACCCGTACTCCTGTGGGTAACGGTCAAGCTGGAGGGTGATGCGAGATGAACACCTTTTCGACCGACGCCTTGTTGTTTTCCAAGTGGACCAGGGATGGCCAGTGCGAGCTGGCCGAGCGTTTCTATCTGGTGGTGGCCTGCCAGCGGGACGCCCAGGGCCACCTGGCGAGCGTGGTGATGCAGGATATCAATACCCTGCAGGAACAGGAGATGGACTGGCATGAACTGGAGGATCCCGCCCGTTGGCACATGGGGTGGAACTAGCCTGCTGCTGGCGGCCTTGAGCCTGCCGCTGTCTGTGACCGCCCAGACCTTAGCCACACCCTGGCAGGGACTGCGCACCGTGGGGCAGGGGGAGATGCGCTGGCTCTGGTTCAAGCTCTATGACGCCACCCTCTACAGCGAGAGCGGCCGCTATCAGCCGGGGCGCTACCCGCAGGCCCTCAGCATTACCTACGCGAGGGCCATCGAGCGCCAGGATTTGCTGGAGGCGACCGCCGCCGAGTGGCAGCGGCTCGGCCTTGGCAGCGAGAGTGAGCGCCAACGCTGGCTGGCTCGACTGGCCACGCTCTGGCCGGATGTCGCCCCCGGCGACAAGCTGGTTTTTTATGTGGACAAGCAAGGCACGGGCCACTTCTGGTTGCGAGATCGCCTCCTTGGCTCTCTCGATGATCCCGCCTTCGCCCCCGCGTTTCTTGCTATCTGGCTGACTGACGACAGCCGGGATCCCGCTCTGACCCGCCGCCTGCGCGGCCAATCCTGATGGAGTATTCCATGAAATTCTCTTCCTGGTGGCGTCTTGCCTGGTTGCTGCCCCTGCTGTGGCTCTCTGGTTGCGGCGCGGGTCTTGACGATTATCGCGGCTCCCGGCCGGGTTGGGATCTCGCCCGTTTCTTCAATGGCAAGCTGGTGGCCCACGGCCTGGTGACGGACCGCAGCGGCGAAGTGACCAGTCGCTTTCGGGTCGAGATGCAGGGGAACTGGCGAGAGGGCAAGGGAGAGCTGTTCGAGCAGTTCTACTTCGATGATGGCCGTCGGCAGACCCGCACCTGGTTTTTGAGCAAGGGGGCGGATGGCCACTGGCGCGGCACGGCTTCAGACGTGGTGGGGGAGGCGGTAGGCAAGACAGAGGGCTTTGCCCTCAACTGGCGTTATCAACTCGATCTGGCTCTGCCGGATGAGAGCGTGGTGAGGGTGAGCTTTGATGACTGGATGTATCTGCTGGACGACGACCGCCTGATCAACCGCGCGAAGATCAGCAAGTTCGGCATTCATCTCGGCGAGGTGATCCTCTATATCGAACGGCTTGAGCAATGAAAGCCGGTGCATTTTTTTGCCGACGATAGCCATTGGCTATTGATCGGCAAGGTACGGGCGATTGTCTTTTGAGTCTGCTTCTGGATAAGCTGACTCCGTTCCCGATAATGCTTACCACCTGGAGGTGAATCATGAAGAGCCCCATTGGTCTTGATACCGTTCAATCACAAGCCCTGGCCGCCGAGCTCAACAAGCTGCTGGCCAGCTACCAGATCCTCTACATGAACGTCCGTGGCTTCCACTGGAACATCCGCGGCAACCAGTTCTTCGAGCTGCACCTGAAATTCGAAGAGATCTACAACGACCTGCTGCTGAAAGTCGATGCCCTGGCCGAACGCATTCTGACCCTGGATGGGGTGCCCCTGCACAGCTTCAGCGACTACATCCAGGTGTCCGCCATCCCCGAGCAGAAGGGGTTGCATGACGGTCGTGCCTGCGTGGAATCCCTGCTGGCGAGCTTCCGCGAACTGCTGGTTGCCCAGCGCCGCATCCTGGGTCAGGCCGCCGATGCCGGTGATGAAGGGACTGCGTCCATCCTCTCCGACTATGTGCAGCAGCAGGAAAAACTGGTCTGGATGCTGCGCGCCTATCTGGCCTGATGAACCTGGGGCCGGCTGCCCATGCTCCGGCCCGTATCATTGCCCCTGTTGTTGCAAACCCGAGTTGTCTCTCCTTGATTTTCCACCCGCTTGCCGCCCGATTTGGGCGGCTTTTTTCTATTTGATCTGCATCAATGAAATGTTAATTGGTAAATTGAATGCCTATTAAGTTTTCCAGGAGGGGAATAGAATCGCCACAAAACAGATAACTGAAATGTCCAATTAGGAGAGACATGATGTTTTGTGTGCAATGTGAACAGACTATTCGTACCCCGGCAGGCAACGGCTGCGCCTATGCACAAGGCATGTGCGGCAAGACGGCTGAAACTTCTGATCTGCAGGATGTGCTGATCTATACCCTGCAAGGGCTCAGCGCCTGGGCCCTGGCGGCCCGCGAGCACGGCATCGTCGACAGCGAAATAGACGCTTTCGTGCCCAAGGCGTTCTTTGCCACCCTCACCAACGTCAACTTCGACTCCGCTCGCATCGTCGCCTACGTCAACCAGGCGCTGGCCTATCGCCAGCAACTGGCCGCCAAGCTGGCACCGCTGGCGGTGCAGGCCGACACACTGCCCGCCGCGGCCAGCTTCGAGCCGGGTGCCGATCTGCTGGCCCAGCTTGCCCAGGCGCCGCAGACCGCGGTCAACCGGGGCAAGAACGACGTCAACGAAGACATCATGGGGCTGCGCCTGCTCTGCCTCTACGGCCTCAAGGGGGCCGCCGCCTACATGGAACACGCCCGGGTGCTGGATCAGCAGGATGCCGGGGTCGCCGCCGAATTCCATCGCATCATGAGTTGGCTCGGCACGGATCCCTGCGATCTGGATCCCCTGTTCAAGTGCGCCATGGATATTGGCCTGCTGAACTTCAAGATCATGGAGATGCTGGATCTCGGTGAAACCACCGCCTTCGGCCACCCCGAGCCGACCCAGGTACGCGTCACTCCGGTACCGGGCAAGTGCATTCTGGTCTCCGGTCACGACATGGTGGATCTCAAGCTCATCCTGGAGCAGACCAGGGGCACTGGCATCAACGTCTACACCCATGGCGAGATGCTGCCGGCCCTGGCCTACCCCTTCTTCAAGCAGTACCCGCACCTGGTGGGCAACTACGGCTCCGCCTGGCAGAACCAGCAGAAGGAGTTTGCCAACTTCCCGGGCGCCGTGGTGATGACCTCCAACTGCATCATCGACCCGAACGTGGGCAACTACAGCGATCGCATCTTCACCCGCTCCATCGTCGGCTGGCCCGGTGTGACCCACCTGGAAGGGGAAGATTTCTCCGCCGTTATCGCCAAGGCACAAGCGCTGGAAGGCTTCAAGCACGTTGAGCTCGAGCACTTCATCACCATCGGTTTTGCCCGCAACGCCCTGATGCAGGCCGCTCCCGCAGTGATCGACAAGGTCAAGGCTGGCGAAATCAGCCACTTCTTCCTGGTGGGGGGATGTGACGGCGACCGTGCCGAGCGCGCCTACTACACCGAGTTTGCCAAGGCGATCCCGCAGGACAGCCTGCTGCTGACCCTGGGCTGCGGCAAGTACAAGTTCAACAAGCTCGATTTCGGCGACATCGGCGGCATTCCGCGCCTGCTGGACGTGGGTCAGTGCAATGATGCCTACTCCGCCATCCAGCTGGCCCTGGCGCTCGCCGACGCGTTCGAGTGCGGCGTCAACGATCTGCCGCTGACCCTGGTGCTCTCCTGGTTCGAGCAAAAAGCCATCGTCATTTTGCTCACCCTGCTGGCGCTCGGCGTGAAGGACATCCGCACCGGCCCGACCGCCCCGGCCTTCCTCACCCCGGCCCTGCTCAAGGTGCTGGAGGAGCAGTTTGGCCTGAAAGGCACCACCACGGCAGACGCGGATCTCGCCGAGATCCTGGCGGCCTGAGCAAAGACACAGCCTTACACGCTCAGCATGTTGTAAGCCTTTGGCGAGCCTGATGGCTCGCCTTTTTTCAACGCTATTTCCGAGCAAGAGGAGCCTTGCGATGACCTCCACCTCTTTGAGCCTGCGCTGTATAGCCCGCCGGGCAGAGACCCACGACGTGGCGAGCTGGCAATTTGAACCCCTGGCTGGCGACCTGCCCTCCGTGCTGGCCGGCCAGTGCGTCACCCTGCACACGATGATTGACGGCCAGCCTCACTGCCGCGCCTACACCCTCTCCTCCAGCCCGCAGGATCCTTTCTGGCAGGTCACCATCAAGGATGTGGGGCTGGTCTCTCACCATCTGCACCAGAGCCTGCAAGTGGGGGACGAGATCCGGGTAGACGGCCCCTTCGGCGATTTCCACCTGACCGCTTTGCCCTGCGAGCGGCCGCTGCTGCTCAGCGCCGGTTCCGGCATCACCCCCATGTGGGCCATGCTGCGGGACGAGCTGGCCAAACGGCCGGATGCAGACATTCGCTTTATTCACAGCGCCAGAACCCCCGGGGATGTGATCTTCGCAAGGGAACTGGCTTCGCTGGCCGAGGCTCATGCCGGTGTGCGCCATGCTTTAGTGCTGGAGAAAGTAGGGGAAGAGGCGCCAACGGCTCATCCCTGGGTTGGCCGGCTCACACCGGACATGTTGAGGGAACTGGCGCCAGACCTGCTGGCGCGCCACGTCTATCTGTGCGGGCCTGCCCCCTACATGACCGCAGTCTGCACCATGCTGGCGGAGCTGGGACTGCCGGCAGCGCAGTTGCACCAGGAGTCGTTCGGCCTGCCTGCTGGAACATCGAGTGCGGCGCCAGTTGCGGCCGGCAGCGACCACTTCTGGCTGACCCTCAAAAAGAGCGACAAGAAGGTGAAGATCCTGCCGGGTCAGACCCTGCTGGCGGCACTGGAGGGGGCGGGGGAGACCATGATGGCCGCTTGCCGCGCCGGGGTGTGCGGCGCCTGTCGCTGCACCACGGAAGGCGAAATCGAGCGCCAGAGCGTGATGACCCTGAGCGCGCAGGACCTCGAGAACGGGGTGGCGCTGGCCTGTTCCTGCACCGCCAGAGGGGATGTGAGTCTGGAGTACTGACGGGCGTCATTGGTATCCCGAGCTTTTCTCGGGCGGGTCGTGCGGGTAGACTCAACCCCAGTTTCAGCAAAGTACGGGATAAAAAATGACAATTCTGGTGACGGGGGGAGCCGGTTACATCGGTTCCCACACCCTGGTCGAGCTGCTTGGTACCGGGCAGCAGGTCGTAGTACTGGACAACCTCTCCAACGCTTCCCCCGAATCGCTCAAACGGGTCGAGCGGATCACCGGCAAGCCGGTCACCTTCGTGGAAGGGGACATTCTGGACAGAGCCTGCCTGCAGCGGCTGTTTGCCGAGCACAGGATAGTATCCGTGATCCACTTCGCCGGCCTCAAGGCGGTGGGGGAATCCGGCCAGATCCCGCTCACCTACTATCAGAACAACGTGACCGGCACCCTGGTGCTGTGCGAAGAGATGGCCAGGGCCGGCGTGTTCCGGCTGGTGTTCAGCTCCTCGGCCACCGTTTATGGGGATCCGGCCTCGGTACCCCTGCGGGAAGATTTCCCCACCAGCGCCACCAACCCCTATGGCCGCTCCAAGCTGATGGTCGAAGAGATCCTGCGTGACCTCTCCAAATCAGATCCCCGCTGGGCCATCGTGCTGCTGCGCTACTTCAACCCGGTGGGTGCTCACGAGAGCGGCCTCATCGGTGAAGATCCCAACGGCATCCCCAACAACCTGCTGCCTTACATCAGTCAGGTCGGCGTGGGCAAGCTCAAGGAGCTGGGGGTCTTTGGCAACGACTATCCGACCCCGGACGGCACCGGGGTGCGCGACTATATCCACGTGGTGGATCTCGCCATCGGTCACCTCAAAGCATTGGCCCGCATCAAGAGTGATACCGGCGTCTTCACCTATAACCTTGGCACCGGTCAGGGCTATTCCGTGCTGGAGATGGTCAAGGCGTTCGAGGCAGCCAGTGGCCGTGCCATTCCCTACCAGATCAAGCCCCGTCGCCCCGGCGACATTGCCGAGTGCTGGGCTGAACCGGCCCTGGCCCGTGACGAGCTGGGCTGGCAGGCCGAGCGGGGGCTGGAGCAGATGATGATCGATACCTGGCGCTGGCAAAGCCAGAACCCGAACGGTTATGGCCCTGCTGCGAAGCCGTGATCAAGGGTCATGCGCTGCTCTTCGCCTTGCTGACAGCTTCTCGCGACGACCCATCAGGCCTGATGGTTTGCAGCCTGAATAGCAAAACGCCCCGGCATGCCGGGGCGTTTTTTCATGCACAACGCGCGGGTTACTGAATGCTCTTGCCGGCGCGGACATCCTTGATGATAGCCTTGAGGCTGGCCAGATCCCGCGGTGCGCCGCGCAGGATCTGATCGCCGATGATAAAGGCCGGGGTACCGGAAATGGCCATGGCTTCGGCCAGCGCCCGGTTGGTACCCAGATTCTGATCGATGCTGCCGTCCTTGATCTTCGCCTCGACCTTGCTCCAGTCCACGCCGGCGGCCCTGGCGACGTCTTTCACCTGGGCTTCGTCGGAAAGGGGTCCCTGATGGGCGTACAGCTTGTCGTGGAAGGCCTGGTATTTGTCGGGCTGGCCGAGCTTCACCGCCAGCGCCGCGCGGGCGGCGTAGTAGGAAGTTTCGCTCAGGATGGGGAACTGCTTGTAGATGTAGCGGATCTCCTTGTCCTCAGAGAGCAGTTGCTGAATGAGGGGATGAGCGCGCTTGCAGTAGCCGCAGTTGTAGTCGAAGAACTCCACCACCGTCAGGCTGCCCTTGGGATTGCCGCTCTCGGGATCCTGGTTGGCGAAGAGCTGCTTGGCATGGGCTTCTATCAGCGTCTTGTCGTTCTCGGCCTGCTGGCTCTCCTGCTTGGCACGCAGGGCGTTGGACATCTCGACCAGGATCTCCGGATTCTTGACCAGATAGTCGCGCACGATCTGCTCGACATCGCTCTTGGTCAGCTCGCTCGCCTGCACGGGCGCCGCAAGCAGGGTCGCGCCGGTCAGGGCGGCGAACAGGGCATGTTTGATTCTCATAAGTCCATCTTGCTGGGGATGTGGTAGTGGCCCCTATAGTGGGTGAGTCTGTTTTCAAGTCAAGCCATCCGCTTGAAAAAGCACGGTTTGCAGCGGTTTTGCCGGTTTTGTGCGCCAGATAGCCCAATAAATGGGCAAACAAACGGAGTGGGGATTTACAAGGGCTGGGGGCATGGGTAATATGCGTCGCACTGCTGCGGAGGGGTGGCAGAGCGGCTGAATGCACCGGTCTTGAAAACCGGCGATGGGCGACCATCCGTGGGTTCAAATCCCACCTCCTCCGCCATCTATATAGCCCAACTGATTTATTCAGTTGGGCTTTTTCGTATTCGCGCACCTACATGCAGGTGCCATTGAGTGACAACCTGAGCGGGGCTCTCCCACCCGTCAGTTCCTTCAATGGTGGCCAACAAGATGCGGACGAGCACGGCCAGGCTGCCCGTCAGTCCGGTGGATGTCTGGCTCGAACGCCGAGCCTGTCTCTTTCACGGTCTCGATGGCCTCTGTTGTCTGAACGCTGTCATTGTCTGGGCCGTTAGATTGCTGCCGCCAGTGACGATAATCCCGCCTCCCGTGCTCTCCTGCCAGCCCATGCCTTCTCACCTTGGCTGCCACCACAGCGCCCGTGATGACACTGGAAGTGAGGGCTGAGAGCCACTCCCTGCAGCCCCCTGCCGGCATTGCCGAGCGCCAGACATCAGGGGGCAACATCATGACGCTCTCCGCTGCGTGGCTCGTCTGGCCCTCCAGGCCTGAATGCGCGTCTGGGTGCCGATGACGAAGACAAAAAAGACCGGCACGAAGAAGATGGCCAGCAGGGTGCCGCTGATCATGCCGCCGAACACGCCGGTGCCGATGGCATGCTGGGTCTCCGCGCTGGCACCGCTGGCGAGCATCAGCGGCACCACGCCAAGGGTGAAGGCGAGCGATGTCATCAGGATGGGGCGCAGACGCAGGCGTGCGGCGGTCACCGCAGCGTCAAGCAGCGAGCGTCCTTCGCCGTGCAACTGGCGGGCAAACTCCACGATGAGGATGGCGTTCTTGGCCGACAGACCGATGATGGTGATCATGCCCACCTTGAAGAAGACGTCGTTGGGCATGCCGCGCAGCATCACCGCCGCCACGGCGCCGAGCAGGCCCAGGGGGACCACCAGCATCACGGAGAGCGGAATGGACCAGCTCTCGTAGAGCGCGGCCAACACCAGGAAGACCACCAGCCCCGACAGCAGCATCAGCAGGGGGGCCTCGGCCGCCGACTGGCGCTCCTGCAGCGACTGTCCCGTCCAGGCCAGGGCGAAGCCTGGCGGCAATTGCGCCACCAGGCGATCCATTTCCGCCATCGCGGCGCCACTGGACACCCCGGGGGCGGCACTCCCGGAGAGACGCACGGCGGGGAAGCCCTCGAAGCGCATCATCTGTTGCGGCGACTGGCGCCAGGTCGGCGTCACCACCTCCCGCAGGGGCACCATGCCGCCGCTGGCATTGCGCACCCGCAGGCCGAGTACGTCATCGAGCTGCATGCGCGCCGACGCGTCGGCCTGCAGGATGACCTGCTGCATGTGCCCGCCGTTGGGGAAATCGTTGATGTAGAGCGACCCCATCGCCGCCGACAGGGTGCTGCTCACGCTGGTGAACGAGAGTCCCATGGCCTCGGCCTTCTGCCGGTTGATCTCGAGGTGAATGCTCTCGCCGGGGGGCAGGCTGTCGGGATAGACATCGCTCACCACTTCGCTTTGGGCCGCCAGTGCCAGCAGTTGCGCCTGGGCGGCCAGCAGCGCGGCCTCCCCCTGGTTGGCCCTGTCTTGCAGGAAGAGCGTGAAACCCGAAGAGGTGCCCAGTTCGTCGATGGCGGGCGGCAGCAGGCTCATCACGGTGCCTTCCTTGCTGTTGGCCATGGCGGCCTGTGCCAGCTCAGCCTCTTCGGCAGCCGTGGCACCATGGCGCAGGTCCCACTCTTTGAGCATGGTGAAGGCCATGGCCGCATTGGGGCCGGCGCCGGAGAAGCTGAAGCCTTGCACCACCAGATTGGTGTCGAGCGCCTCGCGAGAGGCCACATGGGCCTCGAACTCCTTGATGACGGCCAGGGTGCGCTCGCTGGTGGCACCGGTCGGCAACTGGATGGAGGTCATGAAGTAGCCCTGATCCTCGTCCGGCAGAAAGGAGGAGGGCAGCTGGGTGGCCGCAATGGCCAGCACGGCGCAGAGGGCGGCGAAGGTGACCATCATGCGTCCGCTGCGCCCGACTAGCCGGGTGACCCGAACGCTGTAGCCTGTGGTGAGCCGCTCTACGCCCCGGTTGAAGGCGCCGAAGAAACCGCGCTTCTCATGGTGATCCGGGCTGACCGGACGCAGCAAGGTGGCGCAGAGTGCGGGTGTCAGGGTCAGGGCGAGGAAGGCGGAAATCAGGATCGACACCGCCATCGACAGGGTGAACTGCTGATAGATGACCCCCACGGAGCCGCTGCCGAACGCCATGGGGATGAACACCGCCGTGAGCACCAGGGTGATGCCGATCACCGCCCCGGTGATCTCCTTCATGGCCCGCGATGTCGCCTCCCTGGGCGATAGCCCCTGGGTGGCCATCAGGCGTTCGACGTTCTCCACCACCACGATGGCGTCGTCGACGATGATACCGATGGCCAGCACCATGCCGAACATGGTCAGGGAGTTGATGGAAAAGCCGGCCAGCAGCATCACCGCGAAGGTGCCGAGCAGGGCGATGGGGGCGACGATGGCCGGGATCAGGGTGTAGCGCAGGTTCTGCAGGAAGAGAAACATCACCAGGAACACCAGCACCATGGCTTCCAGCAGGGTGTGGATCACCTTGTCGATGGAGACCTTGACGAAGGGGGCCGAGTCAAAGGGGATCGAATAGGCCATGCCCGCCGGCAGAGTGGGGGCAAGCTGGGCAAGACGAGTGCGCACCGCATCGGCGGTGCGCACGGCGTTGGCGCCGGGGGAGAGCTGGATGGCGGCGCTGGTGGCAGCCACCCCGTTCTCGCGGTTGGAAAAGGCGTAGGATTGCGCCCCCAGCTCGACCCGGGCCACGTCACCCAGCACCAGCTTGGCGCCATCACTACCGGCCCGCAGCACGATGGCGGCGAACGCCTCGGGAGTGGTCAGCTGCCCCTGTACCGTGAGGGGAACCGTCAGTCGCTGACCAGGCAGGGCGGGTTCGTCGCCGAGGCGCCCCGGTGCAATCTGCACGTTCTGCTGCTCGATGGCCTGCGCCACCTCGCTGATGGTCAACCCGTAGGCGGCGAGCTTGCCCGGATCCACCCAGATGCGCATGGCCTGCTCGGCGCCGAACAGCTGCACTCGCCCCACGCCGTCGATGCGGCGCAGCTCCTGCACGATATTGCGCGCCATGTAGTCGTTCAGCGCGACCTCATCGAAGCGGCCATCCGGTGAAGTCATGCCGACCATCATCAGAAAGCCGGACGAGGCGGATTCCACCTGCAGGCCGGTTTGCCGCACCGTCTGTGGCAAGCGAGGCTCGACCGCCTTGATGCGGTTTTGCACGTCCATCTGGGCCAGCTCCGGATCGGTGCCCGGCTTGAAGGTGGCGGTGATCTGCGCGCTGCCGGAGGCATCTACCGATGACTCGAAGTAGAGCAGGTTCTTGACCCCCGACAGCTCGCGCTCGATCAGGCTCACCACCGCATCGTTCAGGGTCTGCGGCGTGGCGCCCGGATAGGTGGCATAGAGGGTCACCGACACCGGCGCCACCGAGGGATAGCGGGAGATGGGCAGCTTGGGGATGGCGATGACCCCCGCCAGCACGATGAAGAGGGCGATCACCCAGGCAAACACCGGGCGATGAATGAAAAACTGCGGCATGAAATGTCTCCGATTCAACGGTTACCGGCGTCAGCCTGCTGGCTGACGGCGGGGGATTGCCAGGGATGGGCAATGACTTGCGTCCCCGGGGTCAGGCGGTCGATCCCCTCGATCACCACCCGCTGTCCGGCGTTGAGCCCGGACGTGATGCGGTACTGGCTATTCATCAGCTCAGCGGTGTTGACCGGAACCAGTTGTGCCTGCCCCTGGCCATCCACCACCCACACGCTGGTCTGGCCCGATGTGCGCACCACCGCCTGCTGAGGCACGCTCAGGGCGTTGGCATAGCGGGCACGGGGAATGCGCGCCTGTACGTAGAGGCCGGGCAACAGGCGCCGCTCCGGGTTGTCCACCAGTACCCGCAGCAGTACGTCACCGGTCCCGGCATCCACCTCGATGCCGGAGAAGAGGATGTGCCCCTGCATGCCGAGCGGCTTGCCGTCGCTGCCGAGGATGTCCACCGCCAGTTCCGGTGCCGTCGAGCCAGCCTGTTGGCGCAGGGTGTCCAGCACAGAGGCCGGTTGACGCACATCGACGTAGACCTGATCGATCTGCTGGATCCTGGCCATGGGGGTGGCGTCGGTGGGGGACACCAGGGCCCCTTCACTCACCAGAGCCTGATCGATGCGCCCGGTGATGGGGGCTTCCACGCTGGCAAATTGCAGGTTCAGCTGGTGCCGGGCCAGAGTCGCCCTGGCCTGAGCCACGTCGGCGGCCGCCTGATCCCGCTGGGAGACGGCATCGTCATAGGTCTGGCGGCTGATGGCCTCGGTGCGCAGCAGTGGCACCAGACGGTCAATCTGGATACGGGCGCGGGCCAGCACGGCCTCCGCGCGCTGCAATGCGGCGGCGGCGCTGTCGACATCCGCCTTGAAGGGGGCCGGATTTATCTGGAACAGCACTGTGCCTGCGCCGATTTCGGCGCCCTGCTCGAACAGGCGGCGCTGCACGATGCCGCTGATCTGGGCGCGAATCTCGGCGCTGCGCACCGCCGCCACCCGGGCGGGCAGATCCTCGCTGATGACCAGGTCCTGACCTGCCAGCGTCATCACCGACACCTGAGGAAGGACCGGCGCATCTTGCGCTTGCGACGCCCCATCGCAACCTGCCAACCCGAATACGGCAATGACGGCGAGCAGGGCGCCCGCATACCGCTGTTTGACAAACATCATACTCACCTCGTTAAACCGTCTCCCCGGCATGGTGTTGCCGCGAGAGCACATCGAGCGGGCATTATGGAGAGGGGCTATTGCGAATGATTCGAGGCTTTGTGGAGAATCCATGGAGGCGGTGATAAAGTTCAAGCCCACCATTTTCGAGTCCGACCATGTCGTATCTTCCTGCTTCCGCCAACCCGGCGGCCCAGTCACTGGTACTGATTGCAGAGGATGAAGCCGAGATTGCCGACATCCTTGCCGCTTACCTGCAACGCCACGGATTGCGCACCCTGCATGCCGCCGATGGCCGCGAAGCCCTGGCCATGCACCAGACATGCAAACCCGATCTCCTGTTGCTGGATGTGCAGATGCCGCAGCTCGATGGCTGGCAGGTGCTCAGCGAGATCCGGGCCCGTGGCGACACGCCGGTGATCATGCTGACCGCCCTGGATCAGGACCTCGACAAGCTGATGGGGCTTCGCATGGGGGCGGATGACTATGTGGTCAAACCCTTCAACCCGGCCGAAGTGGTGGCCCGGGTACAGGCGGTGCTCAGACGCAGCCAGGCTGCGAAACAGACCACGGCCCGGGTACTGCGGGTCGGCCCCTTCCAGATCGATCTGGAGAGCCACGAGGCCAGCATTTGCCGCGATGAAGGGCAGCAGGTGCTGGATCTGACCCTGACCGAATTCAAGTTGCTCGCCTCCCTGATGCGGGCACCCAAGCGGGTGTTCAGCCGCGCCGAACTGCTGACCCACTGCCTGCCGGAGGGGGATACCCAGGAGCGCACGGTGGACAGCCACATCAGCAAGCTGCGCAAGAAGCTGGAGGCACAGGGCATCCAGGGGGTGCCCGCCAGTGTCTGGGGCGTCGGCTATCGCTTCGGGGGCGATGCGTGACATCGGCACCCGGCCTGCGCAGGCAGATCATCCGCTCCCTGGGGCTGATGGCGCTCGGCATCATCTGCCTCGCGGTGATCGGCACCTATGTGTTCTACGCCATTGCCGTGACCTATGTGCCTGGCAGCATCTCCGAGAGCTGGATGCCCTCCAGGGTCGAGATGATCTGGATTGGCTCGACCATTCTCATTGCATTGGGGATGGCGCTGTACGTGGCGGTGCGCCTCTCTCGGCGCATCCTGACCCCGCTCAATTCGGTGGCGAACAGCCTGCGAGAGGTGGCAGAGGGCAAACTCGATGCGCGCGTGCCGCTGGATGAACAGGCGATCGGGGAGACGGCGCAACTGGTGCGGGACTTCAACACCATGGCCGAACGGCTGCAGAGCATGACCCGTGAGCGGGAGTTCTGGAATGCCGCCATCGCCCACGAATTGCGCACCCCGGTGACCATCTTGCGTGGCCGCTTGCAGGGGCTGGCCGAAGGGGTATTTCCGCCAGAGCGTGCGCTCTTTGAAGGCTTGCTGCGTCAGGTGGAGGGATTGACCCACCTGATCGAAGACTTGCGGGTACTCAGTCTCAACGACAGCGGCCACCTGGAGTTGCAACGAGAGGAGATCAGGCTGTCCGACGAGCTTGCCGTGGTGCTTGAGGCGTTTGCCACCCCTCTGGCCGCGAGCGGTTTCACCCTCAAACGGGAGCTCGATGCCGAGCTCTGGGTCTGTTGCGATGCACTTCGCATCCGTCAGGCCCTGATGGCGCTGCTGGAAAATGCCCAGAAGCACGCGGTGCCGGGCATGCTGACCGTGCGCCTGCATCGTTCGGGCGCCCAGTGCATCCTGAGCGTGGAAGACGAAGGGCCCGGCATCAGCGAGGAGGTCGCCGCCCATATCTTCGAGGCGTTTCGCCGGGGGGATCCGTCACGCTCGCGCAAGAGTGGCGGCAGCGGGCTCGGGCTGGCCGTGGTCAAGGCGATTGCCGAGGCCCACGGCGGCAGTGCGGTCTGCCAATCCGGCGGGCGGGGCGGCACCCTGTTCCTGCTTTCCTGGCCCCTCTTGCACCCTGACGGCAGGTCATGACCCCGCATTGCCGCATCGGTTGAGGATGGGCAAGCCGAGGCGCGTGTGTTGACTGTGATCCAACAGCCCAAAAAAAGCCCATCTCATGGGGAGAGACGGGCTTTTTTTATGGCTTGCAGGCAGCGCCCTCTTGGGGCGCGCCGGGATCAATGCTCGGCCAGCAGGGGCTCTCCCTCCTGGTGTTTGTCGTGGATGGCAAAGCGATCGACCAGGGTGGCACTGGCGTCGTTCAGGCCGATGACCGCCACCTCTTTCCCCTCACGGCGGAACTTGATGACCACCTTGTCGAGGGCCGTGATGGCGGTGATGTCCCAGAAGTGGGCGTGCGTCAGGTCGATGACCACCTTCTCCACTTCCTCCCTGAAATCGAAACCGGCCAGGAACTGCTCGGCGCTGGCAAAGAAGACCTGGCCCCGCACCAGATAGGTACGCACGGCGCCGCTGCGCTCGCTGTCGCTCTTGACCAGCATGACGCGGGCAACCTTGTGGGCGAAGAAGAGGGAGGCGAGCAGCACCCCCACGAATACCCCGAGTGCCAGGTTGTGGGTCGCGACCACCACGGCGACGGTGGTCACCATCACCAGGTTGGTGGAGAGGGGATGGCTCTTCAGGTTGCGTACCGACTCCCAGGAAAACGTGCCGATGGAGACCATGATCATCACGGCCACCAGGGCTGCCATGGGGATCTGACGGATCCACTCATCCATGAAGACCACCATCAGGATGAGCAGGGTCCCCGCCACGAAGGTGGAGAGGCGGCCGCGGCCACCGGATTTGATGTTGATGACGGACTGGCCAATCATGGCGCACCCCGCCATGCCTCCCAGCAGACCAGCGCCGATGTTGGCGATCCCCTGACCCTTGCACTCGCGGTTGTGATCGCTTGGGGTGTCGGTCATCTCGTCGACGATGGCTGCCGTCATCATGGACTCGAGCAGTCCCACCACCGCCAGCCCCGCTGAGTAGGGGAAGATGATGGCCAGGGTCTCCAGATTAAGGGGAACGTCGGGCCAGAGGAAGAGCGGCAGGGTATCGGGCAGCTCGCCCATGTCGCCCACGGTACGGATGTCGATGCCCAGGGTGATGGCCACCGCCGTCAGGATGACGATGCACAGCAGGGGGGAGGGGAGCAGTTTGCCCACCACGGGAACGAGCGGGAACAGATAGATGATGCCAAGCCCGGCTGCGGTCATGGCGTAGACCTGCCAGGTGACGTTGGTGAGCTCGGGCAGCTGGGCCATGAAGATAAGGATGGCCAGGGCGTTGACGAAGCCGGTCACCACGGAGCGGGAGACGAATCGCATCAGGCTGCCGAGCCTGAGGTAGCCCGCCGCTATCTGGAAGAGGCCGGTGAGCAGGGTGGCCGCCAGCAGATACTGCAGGCCATGTTCCTTGACCAGGGTCACCATCAGGAGCGCCATGGCGCCGGTGGCGGCGGAAATCATGCCGGGACGACCGCCGACGAAGGCGATGACCACGGCGATGCAGAAGGAGGCATAGAGGCCGACCTTGGGGTCGACGCCCGCAATGATGGAGAAGGCGATGGCCTCCGGGATCAGCGCCAGGGCGACGACGATGCCCGACAGCAGATCGCCCCGTATGTTGGAGAACCACTCTTGTCTTGCACGTTCCAGCATGGAGATTTTCTCGCTCGTTGAGGATCCATGGCCACAGGCCCGCAAATCAGGGGGAATGGCGGGGATCACAGGGTTGGATTGGCTGTTGATGGTCGGGTAAACCGGCCGGTCGGCATAACCGGAGTCAGGCGGCAGAGGCCGCACAGGGCAGGGTCAGGGCGGCGTGACGGCCACCCCAGAGCACATAACAGGCATAAGGGGCGCATGTTAACAGCCGGTGCCAGGCCGGGGAAGCCCGGATTGTTTTATCTAGCACAAGAGCAGCCAACATAGACCAAACAAGGGGGCTCTGCCGCTTTCATAGGAGTGCCCGATGTGGTTATGGCGATAGCGAGGGGGGCAGCACCATGGGGCCTGCGACCGCGCGGGCGGCTTCGTCGCCGCGCAGCACCCGCACTATCTCTAGGGCGAACTCGATGGCGGTACCCGGGCCCTGGCTGGTGATCAGGCGATGGGCTTCATCGGTCACTACCCTTGCCGTGCTCAATTGTGTCGCGGGCAGACGGGCCTGAAAGCCCGGGTGGCAGGTGATGCTCGCATCTCCCAGCAAGCCGTGATGGTGCAGTACCACGGCGGGTGCGGCGCAGATGGCGGCGCGCCAGCGGCCGAGGCCTGCCTGCTCCCGTAGCAGGTCGATGGCGAGGGGGGTGTCGCGGATCACTTCGCTGCCGGGCATACCGCCCGGCACGACCATGGCATCGAAGTCACGAGTGGTCAGCTCGTCGAGATGGCAATCCGCCACCAGTTGCACCCCGCGAGAGGCTCGGATCTGGCGCGCTCCAGTGGGGCAGCAGGAGGCCAGCACCACATCGATGCCACCCCGAACCAGGGTATCGACGATGGCAACCGTCTCTATCTCTTCCGACCCGGGGGCCACCAGTACCAGTACGCTCATCCTGCACTCCTTGCTTGCCAGCTCTGCTCAGTGCTTCTCTTTGACGGCCTGATAGAGGCCCTGATTGACCGGCACCGCGATACCGTGAAGGGCGGCCTTGCCCAGCAGGAAGCCGGTGATGGCTTCGATCTCGGTCTCGCGGCCCTGTTCCATGTCTTGATACATGGAAGAGTAATTGTCGGCGGTGAGCTCCACCACCATCATGACACGGCGTAGCAGCTCTTCGCTGCCGGTAGGCTGACCTTCGGCCCGCATGACGTCAGCCACTTCCACGCAGATTTGCTGCAGGGCATCGGCAAAACGCGGACCGGCCAATTCGCCGTTCTTGAGCTTGTAGAGCGCGGTGAGGGGATTGATGGCGCAGTTGACGGCGAGTTTCTGCCACTGGCGTGTCAGGATCTGCTCATCCCAACCGGCCTGACCCAGGGCGCTGGCCAGCTCGTCGGCGAGGTGGGCATGGGCACGGGCCGCTTCGTTGACAGGGCCCAGCCAGGTCTCCCCCTTGCCGGTGTGGCGGAACACGAAGTGGCCGCTCTGCATGGCGCCATGGCTGGTGACGCCGGCGATCACCGGATTGTCGGGGAAGAGTGCGACCACCTGATCGGCGATCCCCATGCCGTTGTGCAGCAGCACGATGGGCACCCCTGCCGCCAGTTGCCCGACCAGGGGAGTGAGGGCCGATATCACCTGCCCCGCCTTAGTCATCACCAGCAGGCGTTTGATGCTGCCCGGCTTGTCGATGAAGGCGCGTTCGATGGCCAGGAGCTGGGTATGCCCCTCAAGGGAGGTAAAGTCGACGCCGGGGTGCAAGGTGGCACGATGGCGCTCGCGCAGCAGGAGGCGGGTTGCTTGGCCGCTTTGGGTCAACAGGGAGGCGAAGACGCCGCCCAGGGCGCCGCAGCCCAGCAAGGTCCACTCGGGAGAGACAGGGTGACGGCGTGTTTTCAGGTTGTTGTCGCGTAATCCGCTTGGCATGAAGAGGCTCGATCATGGGAAGGGCTGCCATCCTGTCAACCGCCAACCCGGGATAAGGGAAGATGTCGCTTGGTGAATACCTGGAACCGGTGCATGAGCTGGTTGCCGGGTCGTGCTCAAGGTTCATGCGCAGCCAGGTAGCCTCATGTATGCATGAACATGCGGGTTCCTGGGCTGCACTTCACCGAGTGTCGGACCTCTCGCGACCGCTCCTGAACGGGTTCTAACGGGTCTCACCATTCCTGTGCGCAGGGGATTCTAGCAGAGCAATCCCATCGAAATCAGCAAATTTGCCCGTTTTCTGGTAGATTTGCTCACCTGTCAGCACAACCTGAAGTACAGCATGAGGAGCCCGGCTATGCCGTCATTCGATATTGTCTCTGAAGTCAAAATGAACGAGGTGTTGAACGCCGTTGATAACGCCAACCGTGAACTGGCGACCCGTTTCGATTTTCGTGGTGTGGAAGCCAGCTTCGAATTGAACAAGGAAGAAGTAAAGCTGGAAGCCGACGCCGATTTCCAGCTCAAGCAGATGGTCGAGATCCTGCGCGGCGCCCTGCTCAAGCGCCAGATCGAGAACAGTTCCATGGATGTGGGTGACAGCGTCCACTCCGGCAAGCGTTTCCACCTGACCGTGAAGTTCAAGCAGGGGATCGACAAGGAAGTGGCCAAGAAGCTGGTGAAGCTCATCAAGGATTCCAAGATCAAGGTGCAGGCCGCCATCCAGGGCGACGAGGTGCGGGTCACCGGCAAGAAGCGCGACGATCTGCAAGAGACCATGGCTCTGGTGCGTGGCGCCGAACTGGGCCAGCCGATGCAGTTCCAGAACTTCCGCGATTGATGGCGAACGGGGAGGGCGCGGCTTTCCCCCCCACTGCCAGCATGAGGGCATAAAAAAACCGGAGCAGCTGCTCCGGTTTTTTTGTGTCCGTGTGACGAGTTCGATTAGAACTTGTAGGTCACGGAGAAGTAGTGGCTGAAGCCAGAGCTCTTCCAGGGGGTACCGTCGTAGGCGGTGGAGCCGTCTTTGGTGCCGTAGGCATCCATGAAGTACTTCAGGCCGTAACCCACTGCATAGCGGTCGGAGTGCCAGTAGATACCGTGGAAGGTAGCCAGGTTGTCGCTGGTGCGGTCGGCACGGTCGTGGGTATCCAGGTCGAACGCGTAGTCCAGATAGCCTTGGTAGGAGACGAAGCTGCCGTTGCCGAAGGTGTAGAAAGGCTTGAACCAGTTCATAGCGAACCAGTAACCGTTCCAGTCACCTTCTTCTTCAACGAAGAACTGGTTTTCGGTGGAGTGGCGGGCATACAGGTTCATGCCAACCTTGCCGAACCAAGGCACTTGCACATCAGCACCCAGACCGATCATGTTCTCCATCTGGTGGTCACCGATGTTATTCAGGGAGGCGATGTAAACCTCTTGCACCGGGCCGAAGGAGAGATCTTTACCAGTCAGCGCATCCAGAGACATACGCGGCGCAAACTTCATGAACAGGTTCTGATCGCGGTGCTTGTTGCTGTGACGGGAATCGAAGATATCGAATACATCGACGTAACCGTACAGGTCGAACAGACCGGAGCGGCCACCAAACTCCATTTCGAAGTAGGTGTCGTTGTAATCTTCAGCACCAGTGGTGAAAGGACGTTGGTCGATGGTGTGCATCACGTTGAACTGCATCCACTTGTAGTCGTTCTTGTGGATGTCGCCGCTGTAATCGGCAGCAAGGGCCGGAGTGGCGGAGGCAGCCAGCAGACCGGCAGCGATCAGAGTCTTGGTAAATTTGGCCATTTTATTGGTCTCTTGTGCGTTAGTTGAGGTTTTCCGTAGCCTGCCCACAAGGAGCGGAAGGGATTCTAGCCAAATAAATTCAGCGGATAAACAAGCACCAGGGAACTTTGTCAGGATTTGTGAATCTAATCACCCCCTAAAATGCGCAAACGCTTGCTATTTGTGCGTTTGTGGTGACAAGGTGCTGCCTCGTTTGGCAACCATGATGATCAGGATCATCACCGGGATGCCGAGCAGACTGGTGCCGATGAAGAAGTGGCTGTAGCCGATCTGCTCCACCACGCGACCAGAAAACCCCGCCAGCAACTTGGGCAGCAACAGCATGATGGAGCTGAACAGGGCGTACTGGGTGGCGGAGAAGGCGACGTTGGTGAGGCTCGAGAGATAGGTCACAAACGCAGCCGTCGCTATGCCGGCGCTGAGGTTGTCCAGCGAGATGATCAGAGTCAGCAGCTCCAGGTTGTGGCCCACTTCGTTGAGGAGAGCGAACAGCAGGTTGGTGCTGGCGGTCAGCACGGCGCCGAGGAACAGGATGCGCAGGGTACCAAAGCGCATCACCAGCACGCCCCCGAGCGCGGCTCCCACCAGCGTCATGATGACGCCATAGACCTTGGTGATGGTGGCCACTTCCGTCTTGCTGAACTGCAGATCCACATAGAAGCTGTTGGACATCACCCCCATCACCACGTCCGAGATGCGATAGCAGGCGATAAGCCCGAGGATCAGCAGGGCCGAGGAGCCGTAGCGGCGGAAGAAGTCGGCGAAGGGACACCAGATGGCCTCGTAGGTCCACGCCCCCAGCCCGGCCAGCGTGGGTGACCAACCCCGTGCCAGCAGGGTGGCCTTGCGCGCCATCTGCTGCTCGTCCTGACTCTTGAGATCGATCTGCGGCTCGTGACTCATCAGGGTGGTGAGGATGCCAAGAGACATCAGCCCTCCCATCAGCAGATAGGTGAGCTGCCAGCCGCGATAGTCATAGCCGCTGTTGCTGCCGAGCCAGGCCGCCAGCGCCAGCGCCCCCGCTCCCGCCATGATCATGGCGAGTCGATACCCCGTCATATAAGAAGCGGCCATGGCCGCCTGCAGCCGCTCGGGAGCGGATTCGATGCGATAGGCATCGATGACGATGTCCTGGGTGGCAGAGGAGAAAGCCACCAGCAGGGCGAAGAGGGCCAGTTGGGCGAGCTGGGTCTTGGGATCGCAATAGGCCATCCCCACCAGGGAGAGGGCGATCAGCACCTGGGAGAACAGCATCCAACTGCGTCGTCGCCCAAGCAGCCGTGACAGCAGGGGCAGGGGCAGCCGATCCACCAGGGGCGACCACAGCCACTTGAAACCGTAGGCCAGTGCAACCCAGCTCATGTAACCGATGTCGGTCAGGCTGACATCCGCCTCGCGCAGCCAGAACGAGAGGGTGCCAAAGACCAGCAGCAAGGGCAGGCCGGAGGAGAATCCCATGGCGAACAGGATGAGTACCCGCGCTTCCAGATAGACGGCGAGGGCATCTCGCCAGCGGGTGGCGCGGCCCGGTGTGTGACTGGGCGGGCGGAGATTGTTCAACAGCCTGACTCCTCTGGGAAAAGGGGGTCATTTTGTCAGGTTCGGCAGGAGTAGCCAAGGCAAGCCGAGTGGCGGGCGGCAGGTTTCAGGGACGTGAGCCGATGCAGTGGTGCGGGCAGGGGCCCTCGTCGGCGAGAAAATTGGCGCAGGCCATGAGTTGCAGGCGCAGCGCGTCATCACAGAGGAGGCGCTGCTCATCCCACAGGTGCAGGCTGTGAAGCAGATGCCAGAACACACCTTCCTGTGCGTTGGCGGGGGTTTTGTCCATGGGGATCACGCAGAGCGCCTGCCAATGGGAGAGGAGCTGCCAGCTCAAGTCTTCCAGCTGCTGGTAGGGAATCTTGCGTGCCAGAAAATGGCGAACCGCCTGGGCCAGCGGGCCGGCGTGTTGGGTTATGTAATCATGACAGGTCACCGGCTCCTCCTTCTGGTTCTGCTCCCCGATGCGTGGCACACATCGGGGAGCAGAGTATAGAAAAAGAGACCGGTGACCCGTTCAGGGACGCGGTGGAATGTGATCCGGGCCGCGTTATTTGTCCGCGAGCAGCACCACTTTCTTCAGGATGATGGGGCTGGTGGGGACGTCGTTGGCACGCAGGATGGAGCTGTAGCCGGTCTGGACCTGGGCCAGTTTGTCCAGCACCTCCATCCCCTTCACGACCTGGCCGAACACGGTGTAACCGGCGCCGGCATTGGCGTTGAGGTTGTCGTTGTCCACCAGATTGAAATAGAACTGGCGAGTGGCGCTGTCGACCGCCTGGGTGCGGGCCATGGCGATGGTACCGCGCTTGTTGGGCAGGCCGCCTCTGGACTCGTTGACCACGGGATCGAAGGTCGGCAGGGGCTGGAACTGCTGGTTGTAGCCCCCACCCTGCACCACGAAGTTCTGGATCACCCGGTGGAACAGGCTGCCGTCATAGCTGCCGTCTGCCACATAGCGCAGGAAGTTCTTCACGGTCTGGGGTGCCTGTTTGGGGGCCAGCTCCACGACGATGGTGCCATGGTTGGTCTCCATCTGGACTTTTTGACCGGCAAAAGCCAGGGGGGCGATCAGGGTGACCAGTAACCAGAGTTTCTTCATTTATATGTCCTCGCTCAGCTCGGCTGGCCCTTGAGAT
Source organism: Aeromonas sp. QDB18 (assembly GCF_027705325.1). Taxonomy (NCBI): domain Bacteria; kingdom Pseudomonadati; phylum Pseudomonadota; class Gammaproteobacteria; order Aeromonadales; family Aeromonadaceae; genus Aeromonas; species Aeromonas sp. QDB18. Next base: position 75,639 of record NZ_JAPDBQ010000001.1, on the reverse strand, counting down.
AACCGCGCAGCGCCTCGTCGGCCATGATCTGCTGCAGCACGCTGCCCAGCTGCTGGTTCAGGGTGGATTCCAGATCGGCCATGCTCGGCTCGCCCGGGCTCTCTTTGCTGGAGGACATGTTGAACTGCTTGGTCAGCTTGCTGCCCTGGAAGTCGGCAATCACCTGCAGGCTGACGCGGGACTTGGTGACATAGGTGAAGGTCTTCTCTTCCACGGTGACGGCGGCAGTGGAGATGGCCAGCGTCAGGTTGGTGGTGCCGCTGTTGCCCACTTCCAGGCCCTGGCTGCGCAGCCCTTCCGCCAGTTTTTCAGCCAGCAGGCTGTTGAGAGGCTGACTGCTGTTCACCAGCACAGGCGCCTTCTCTTTCTTCTTGATGGAGAAGACATAGGCGGCTTCACGCTTGTCCACCCCTTCCATGGTGATGCGGTTGCCGGAGTAGTACTGCTGGTTGGAGGGGATGACTTGCGGGTTGAGCAGGGCGCTCTCGGGCCAGTGAGTAGCACAACCGCCCAATACCAGAGCGGCCAGCAGCAAGAGTGACTTTTTCATCATGGGTTTCCTTTAGCTTTATCTTTAGCGTTTGATGGCTTTCAAAATAACGAATTTGCTGTTCGACGCAACGACTTGTGCGTTGCCAAACAGGCGCTTGAGTTTGTTGTGATAGTCCAGATGACGGTTGCCTACTATCCAGAGTTCGCCCCCCTGAGGCAACACCCGGTGGGCGTCGCTGAACATCTGCCAGGCGATGTGATCGGTGATCGCCTGCAACTGATGGAAGGGGGGATTGCAGAGGATCCTGTCCGCTGCCCCGACGGGAACGTCATCGAGACAGTTGTTGACCATGAAGTGGGCACGGGGCAGGGCATCGGGCAGGTTGTGCTCGACGTTGAGCCGTGCGGACGCCACCGCCATCCGGGATTCGTCGATGAAGGTCACCTCCACCTCGCTGTCCCGCGCGAGCAGGGAGAGCCCGAGCACGCCGTTGCCACATCCCAGATCGATCACTCTACGGGCACTGTGGATGGGCAGGTTGTCCAGCATGAAGCGGGCGCCGATATCCAGGCTGGTGCGCGAGAAGACGTTGGCATGGTTGTGGATGAGCATGTCGGTGCCTTCCAGCGGCCAGACGGTCGGGAAGGGACTGGTCAGGGACGGGCGCTCGGCGGCCGGGGTGCAATGAATGAGGCGCGCCTTCTTCCAGGCGAGCGAGGTGCGGGTCTCTCCCAGATACTTCTCGAACAGCTTGAGGGTGGATGTGTGGATGTCCTTGGCCTTGCCGGCAGCAATGATGCGGGTCGCGGGGGTCACGACCCCGCGCAGGGCAAGCAGTTGCTGCTCCAGCAGCGCCTGATACTTGGAGACCTTGATCACCACCAGGGCGGGGGCATCGGGCAGGGGGGCCAGGGCATCCTGCAGGGTGATGGCGTGGGGATCCAGCCCGTTTTCCGCCAGATTGGCCAGGGTGGCCCGCTCGCTGATGTGGGAGTCGGTCACGCAGACGGGGTCGTGGGCATGCAGGTAGCCTGCCAGGGCGCCGAAGCCGTCGTTCATGATGATGACGGGGCCGTCAGGTGCCTGCTGCGATTCGGCAAGGTGGCTTATCAGATACTCGTCCGCCGCATCCCAGGCCTGCAGGGGGTCCTGGCTCTGCCGCGGGTAACGATACAGGGTCAGGCGGCAGTGGGCCGTGTCGAGCAGGGTTTGCATAGGCAAGAGTCCAACGTGTGATTGATGAATGGCGACCGTCTGCCCCGTGTTGCCCGGCAGCGGTGAAAGTGGCGCTATTCTAGCGGCGGCGGAGAAATTCACCAGTCCGGTGCGGCGAGAGCGAGCGGATCCTTCGTACCTGATGCATCGGGCGCACAACCCTGGCTACAATGGCCGGATATTCAACGAGGAGTCCTTACCGTGAGCATGCAACAACAGATAGAGGCCAAGCTGGCCGCCGCGCTCTCCCCGAGCCACCTGGAAGTGATCAATGAAAGCTACATGCACAGGGTGGCACCGGGCTCCGAAAGCCACTTCAAGGTAGTCGTGGTGAGCCAGGCGTTTGAGGGACAGCGTTTGCTGGGGCGCCATCGTCAGGTGAACGGGGTGCTGGCCGACGAGTTGGCGGGAGCCATTCATGCATTGGCGTTGCATACCTATACCGAATCCGAGTGGCAGGCCAGGGAGCAGGCGCCAAAGACGCCGGGTTGCGTCAGCAAATCCCCCTTTGCGTGAGCCGTTGGACCTCCTGATGGCGCCTTCCTCGGGCCATTAACAGCGCTATCACGAATGGTGTGCAGCCAGGGATGAGGGGGATGGCATTATTTTTTCTAATCCTTTTCCTTGCGCCTGGAAAATACCTCTATATGGTTAGTTTTGCGAAAAGTCCTTTAAAACCACGGTTTGCAAGGACGTGCGCGAAATATTCAGTGAAGGTTAATTTTGTGATAGGGCGGGGATTTTCCCCATTTGGCGTGGCGGCTAACTCGCCTAAGGTGGTAAACTCAGGCGCTTTTGAATGATCCTGTATGTTGCTGATTTGTTTATTTCTTCGACAGCTTTCCGCGATGTTGACGGGCTCATTCAACAACTCGTCGTGATGTATTTCTCGGCGCTAACCAACCTGTCTTCCCTTAACGGTAGTGCAAGTGAGTATGATTACAATTAAAAGAGGACTGGACATCCCCGTGCTGGGTGCTCCGGAGCAAGTAATCTACGATGGCCCGGCCATCACCCGTGTTGCTACACTCGGCGAAGAGTTCGTGGGGATGCGTCCTACTATGTTTGTCAAAGTAGGTGATCGCGTCATTAAAGGTCAGGAGCTCTTCGAAGATAAGAAGAATCCCGGCGTTAAATTCACGGCCCCTGCCACCGGTGTGGTTTCTGAGATCAACCGTGGTGCCAAGCGTGTTCTCCAGTCCGTTGTCATCGACATCGATGGGTCCGACGAGCAGGTGACCTTTGAGCATTTTGCCTCCGCCGAGCTGCCACAGCTCGAGCGTAGCAAGGTGCAGGAGATCCTGGTCGCATCAGGCCAATGGACCGCGCTGCGTACCCGCCCGTTCAGCAAGGTGCCTGCCGTGGGTTCCACCCCGCGCGCCATCTTCGTCACCGCCATGGACACCAACCCGCTGGCCGCCAGTGCGGAGCTGATCATCAAGGAACAGGCCCAGGCCTTCCTCGACGGTCTGGCCGTGCTGACCCGCCTGACCGATGGTACTGTCCACGTCTGCAAGGGCGAAGCCAGCCTGCCGCACTCCTCCCTGGCCCAGGTCAAGGAAGCCGTGTTCGTCGGTCCGCATCCCGCCGGTCTGCCGGGCACCCACATCCACTTCCTGGATCCGGTCGGTGCCAACAAGGTGCAGTGGCACATCAACTATCAGGACGTGATCGCTTACGGCAAGCTGTTCACCACTGGCCAGATCTTCACCGACAAGGTGATCTCCCTGGCTGGCCCGAACGTCATCAAGCCGCGTCTGCTGCGTACCCGTCTGGGTGCCAGCCTCAGCCAGCTGACCAACAACGAGCTGCGTGCGGACGAAAACCGCATCATCTCCGGTTCCCTGCTGAGCGGTGCCAAGGCCGAAGGGGTCCATGACTATCTGGGTCGCTTCCACAACCAGGTGAGCGTGCTGGGCGAAGGCCGTGAGAAAGAGTTCATGGGCTGGGTCAAACCCAGTGCCAACAAGTTCTCCATCACCCGTACCACCCTCTCTCACCTGATGAAGGGCAAACTCATCAACTTCACTACCACCACCAACGGTAGTGATCGCTCCATGGTGCCTATCGGCAACTATGAGCGTGTGATGCCGCTCGACATCCTGCCGACCCTGCTGCTGCGGGATCTGATCTCCGGTGACACCGACAGCGCGCAGGCGCTCGGCTGCCTGGAGCTGGATGAGGAAGATTTGGCGCTCTGTACCTTCGTCTGCCCCGGCAAGACAGAGTACGGCCCCGTCTTGCGTGAGTGCCTGACCAAGATCGAACTGGAAGGTTAAGCGATGAGTTTCAAGCAACTTCTTGAAAATATGGAACATCACTTCGAGCCGGGTGGCAAGTACGCCAAGTACTATGCCCTGTTCGAAGCGGCGTACACCCTGTTTTATACCCCGGGTTCCGTGACCCGCAATGCCGCCCACGTCCGTGATGCGATCGATCTGAAGCGCATGATGATCATGGTGTGGCTGGCTGTGTTCCCGGCCATGTTCTGGGGCATGTACAACGTCGGCAACCAGTCCATCGCCGCCATCGCCCACATGGGCAGCGCGGCCGGTGCCGATTCCTGGCAATACGCCCTGGCCACCCTGTTCGGTGCCTCGCTGGATCCGGCCGTCGCCGGCATCGGCAGCAAGATGCTGATCGGTGCGGCGCACTTCTTCCCGATTTACATCACCGTCTTCATCGTCGGTGGTTTCTGGGAAGTGTTGTTCGCCATGGTGCGCAAGCACGAGATCAACGAAGGCTTCTTCGTGACCTCCATCCTGTTCGCCCTGATCGTGCCGCCCGAGCTGCCCCTGTGGCAAGCTGCCCTGGGTATCACCTTCGGTGTGGTGCTGGCCAAGGAAGTGTTCGGTGGTACCGGCAAAAACTTCCTGAACCCGGCGCTGGCGGGTCGTGCCTTCCTGTTCTTCGCCTACCCGGGTCAAATCTCCGGTGATGCGGTCTGGGTTGCCGTTGACGGCTTCTCCGGCGCAACCGCACTGAGCCAGTGGGCCCAGGGCGGCCAGATGGCGCTGATCAACGGTGCCACCGGTGAAGCCATCAGCTGGATGGATGCCTTCCTTGGCAACCTGCCCGGTTCCATCGGTGAAGTTTCCACCCTGATGATCCTCATCGGCGCAGCCATGATCGTCTACATGCGCATAGCCTCCTGGCGCATCATCGCTGGCGTCATGGTCGGCATGGTCGCGACCTCCCTGCTGTTCAACGTCATCGGTTCCGATACCAACCCCATGTTCAGCATGCCGTGGCACTGGCACCTGGTGCTGGGTGGCTTCGCGTTCGGCATGGCCTTCATGGCGACCGACCCCGTTTCCGCTGCCTTCACCAACAAGGGCAAGTGGTGGTATGGCGCCCTGATCGGCGTGATGGTGGTGCTGATCCGGGTAGTGAACCCCGCATTCCCGGAAGGCATGATGCTGGCCATTCTGTTCGCCAACCTGTTTGCCCCCTTGTTTGACCATTTCGTGGCGCAGGCGAACATCAAGCGGAGGATCGCACGTGGCGTTTAATAAAGACTCTACTACCGGCACCCTCGCCGTAGTGACCGGTCTGTGTCTGGTCTGCTCCATCGTGGTCTCCGTGGCTGCCGTGGGTCTGCGTCCGGCCCAGCTGGAAAACAAGGCACTGGACAAGCAAAGCAACATCCTGTCCGTCGCCGGCGTCGACATCAGCGCCGTGGCCAAGCGTGATCTGGCCCAGCTCTATGGCGACAAGATTGAAGCGCGTCTGGTGGATCTGACCACTGGTGAGTTCGTTGACGGCGACGCCGACAACTTCGACACCAAGGTTGCCGCCAAGGATCCGGCCAAGAGCATCCGTCTGGCCCCGGCCGACGACAAGGCCGGCCTGCGTCAGATCTCCAAGCTGGTTCCCGTGTTCTTCGCGAAAGATTCCGAAGGCAAGGTCGACAACATCATCCTGCCGATCTACGGCCAGGGTCTGTGGTCCACCATGTATGCCTTCGTAGCGGTCGCGGCCGACGGTCAGACCATCAAGGGCATCACCTACTATGACCACGGTGAAACCCCGGGTCTGGGTGGCGAGATCGAGAACCCGGCCTGGCGCGAGCTGTTCGTCGGCAAGAAGCTGTTCGACCAGAACGGTCAGCCTGCGCTGCGGGTGATCAAGGGCCATGCTCCGGCTGGTTCCGAGCATGAAATCGACGGCCTGTCTGGTGCAACCCTGACCGGTAATGGTGTACAGCACACCTTCGACTTCTGGATGGGCCCCAAGGGCTTCGGTCCCTTCCTGGCCAAGGTACGTGCAGGAGAAATCAACAATGGCTGACAAGAGCGAAATGAAAAAGTTGCTGTTGACGCCTGTGCTCGGCAACAACCCCATCGCACTGCAGGTGCTGGGTGTCTGTTCCGCGCTGGCCGTTACCAGCCAGATGAAGACGGCGTTCGTGATGACGCTGGCCGTTACCGCGGTCACCGCCTTCTCCAACCTGTTCATCTCCCTGATCCGCAACCAGATCCCGAACAGCGTGCGGATCATCGCCCAGATGGCGGTGATTGCCTCGCTGGTTATCGTGGTTGACCAGGTGCTCAAGGCGTATGCCTATGACATCTCCAAGCAACTGTCGGTGTTTGTCGGCCTCATCATCACCAACTGTATCGTGATGGGTCGTGCCGAAGCCTACGCCATGAAGAGTGCCCCGCTGCCCTCCTTCCTGGACGGTATCGGCAACGGTCTGGGTTATGGCGCCGTGCTGCTGACCGTGGCCACCGTGCGCGAGATCCTGGGTTCCGGCACCTGGTTCGGCATCGAGCTGCTGCCGCTGGTGAACAATGGTGGCTGGTATGTGCCCAACGGCCTGCTGCTGCTGCCGCCGAGTGCGTTCTTCATCATTGGTCTGATCATCTGGGGCGTGCGCACCAAGGATCCCAAGCAGGTGGAGGCGAAGGATTAAGGTATGGAACACTATATCAGTCTGTTGATTCGCTCGATCTTCATCGAGAACCTGGCGCTCTCCTTCTTCCTGGGGATGTGTACCTTCCTGGCGGTGTCCAAGAAGGTCAAGACCGCCATGGGTCTGGGGATTGCCGTTATCGTGGTTCAGACCGTTGCCGTCCCGGCCAACAACCTGATCTACAACTACGTGCTCAAAGACGGTGCCTTGGTATCCGGTCTGGATCTGAGCTTCCTGAGCTTCATCACCTTCATCGGGGTGATCGCGGCCCTGGTGCAGATCCTGGAGATGGCGCTGGACAAGTACTTCCCGGCCCTCTACAACGCCCTCGGTATCTTCCTGCCGCTCATCACCGTGAACTGCGCCATCTTCGGCGGCGTCTCCTTCATGGTGCAGCGTGACTACAACTTCGTTGAGTCCGTGGTCTATGGCGTGGGTTCGGGTGCAGGCTGGATGCTGGCTATCGTCGCGATGGCAGGGATCCGCGAGAAGATGAAATATTCCGATGTTCCGGAAGGCCTGCGTGGCCTTGGCATCACCTTCATCACCGCGGGTCTGATGGCGCTGGGCTTCATGTCCTTCTCTGGTATTTCCCTGTAATCGGAAAGGAAATATAGATGGAAATTATTCTGGGTGTGGTCATGTTCACCGTGATCCTGCTGGCCTTGGTGGCAGTCATTCTGTTCGCCAAGTCCAAGCTGGTGACCGCCGGTGACGTGACAATCAGCATCAACGGCGACCCGGCCAAGGCTGTGACCAGCCCGGCGGGTGGCAAGCTGCTTGGCGTGCTCGCCGGCAGTGGTATCTTCGTCTCCTCCGCCTGTGGCGGCGGCGGCTCTTGTGGTCAGTGCAAGGTGCGTGTGAAATCCGGCGGCGGCGACATCCTGCCGACCGAGCTGGATCACATCAGCAAGGGCGAAGCCCGTCATGGGGAGCGTCTGGCCTGCCAGGTCACCGTGCGTTCCGACATGGACATCGAGCTGCCGGAAGAGATCTTCGGCGTGAAGAAGTGGGACTGTACCGTCATCTCCAATGACAACAAGGCCACCTTCATCAAGGAGCTCAAGCTGCAGATCCCGGATGGCGAGAGCGTGCCGTTCCGCGCCGGTGGTTATATCCAGATCGAAGCGCCTGCCCACCACGTGCAGTACAAGAACTTCGATATTCCCGAGGAGTATCGTGGCGACTGGGATCGCTTCAAGATCTTCGAGCTGGAGTCCAAGGTCAACGAGCCGATCATCCGTGCCTACTCCATGGCGAACTATCCGGAAGAGTTCGGCATCATCATGCTGAACGTGCGGATCGCAACCCCGCCTCCCAGCAACTGGACTGCCCCTCCCGGCCAGATGTCTTCCTACATCTTCAGCCTGAAGGCCGGTGACAAGGTGACCATCTCCGGTCCGTTCGGCGAGTTCTTCGCCAAGGACACCGACGCCGAAATGGTGTTCGTCGGTGGTGGTGCGGGTATGGCGCCGATGCGCTCCCACATCTTCGACCAGCTGCGCCGTCTGAAGACCAAGCGCAAGATGAGCTTCTGGTACGGTGCCCGTTCCAAGCGCGAGATGTTCTATGTCGAAGACTTCGACATGCTGCAGGCCGAGAACGACAACTTCCAGTGGCACGTCGCCCTGTCCGATCCGCAACCGGAAGACAACTGGGATGGCTACACCGGCTTCATCCACAACGTGTTGTTCGAGAACTACCTCAAGAACCACGAGGCGCCTGAGGATTGCGAGTTCTACATGTGCGGGCCTCCCGTGATGAACGCCGCCGTCATCAACATGCTGAAGAACCTCGGTGTTGAAGACGAGAACATCCTGCTGGATGACTTCGGTGGTTAATCCATGCGCAGCGTTGTAAAGACCTGGCTAGCCTTCGGGCTAGCCTTTTTCTTGACTGGGTGCGGTCAGGAAACGGTCCAATCGAAGCCGGAGATCCACATCACCGGCAGCACCATGGGTACCTACTACTCCATCAAGGTGGCGGATAGCGCCGTTCAGGATGCCGCCAGGCTGCAAGCCGAGGTCGATGTCTTGCTGGAGCGGGTCAACGATCAGATGTCGACCTATCGCCCGGATTCCGAGCTGTCACGCTTCAACCAGCACAAGAGCAATACCCCTGTGGTGGTTTCCCGCGATACCGCGCGGGTGGTGACCGAGGCCATTCACATTGGCCGCGAGAGCCGCGGGGCGCTGGACGTCACCGTCGGTCCTCTGGTCAATCTGTGGGGCTTTGGGCCGGATGCCAGACCGACCAAGGTGCCGTCCGACGAGCTGATCGCCCAGACCCGGCAGAAGACGGGCCTTGGCAATCTGCATGTGATAACCTCTGCCGATGCCGATACCCTGCAAAAGGACATCCCGGACCTCTACGTGGATCTCTCCGCCATTGCCAAGGGGTTTGGCGTGGACAAGGTGGCCGAGTACCTGGAGTCCCAGGGGGCGCGCAACTATCTGGTGGAGATCGGCGGCGAGCTGCGGATCAACGGTGTCAACGGCAAGGGGCATCCCTGGCGTGTCGCCATCGAGAAGCCGACCGTCAATGCCGGTTCAGTACAGGAGGTGATCCTGCCCGGTGACAACGGGGTGGCCACCTCGGGCGAGTACCGCAACTATTACGAGCTGGACGGCAAGCGCTTCTCCCACACCATGGATCCGCTGACGGGCAAGCCCATCCAGCACCGCCTGGTGTCGGTGACCGTCATCCACCCCTCCTGCATGACTGCAGACGGGTTGGCGACCGTGTTCATGGTCATGGGGCCGGAGAAGAGCCTGGCCTATGCCAAGGAACGGGGGCTGGCCATCTTCACCATCACCAAGACGGATGACGGGTTCGAAGAGGCCTATTCGGATGCCTTCAAACCATATCTGGTCAAGAAGTAAGGGGTAACTACATGCAGATCTTTCTGATCACCTTCGGGGTGTTTCTGATGGTTGTGGTGGCCATGGCCATCGGCTACATTTTCCAGCGCAAGTCCATCTCCGGCTCCTGTGGCGGCCTGGGTTCCATCGGGATCGAGAAGGAGTGCGACTGCCCCGAGCCTTGTGACAACCGCAAGAAGAAGATGGCCAAGGAAGAGGCCCGTCGCAAGATGCTGGTGGACAACCGCATCATCTAACGGTGGATATCGCTCTGAAGGCAGCCTTGCAACGAAACGAGCCGACCCCTGGGTCGGCTCGTTTTTATATGTGGCATGGGGTCAGTAGTCATATTGGCTGCATGCCTTTGCCTTGAACTCTTTCTTTCGCTTTGCCAGCTCTTCCCTGGTGCCCAGTTCATCTCCCTGCCTGATGGCGGTTTCCAGTATCTCGATGCGCTTGTACAGCCAGCTGCATTCGGCTGTCGGGTGATCCTTGGCCATGGTCGCTAGCGGCAACAGCAGCAGGCAGAGCCCCGCCCGGATGATGCTCATGCTTCTCCTCCTTGAGTCTCGTGTGGATGTGGCCTTGAGAGTCTATGCCGCCGCGCCCGCGCGCAGACTGGCAGAAATGACAGGCTTGGGGTAGCATGGAACGTCCAACTGGTTATCCATACAGTATTTTTGGCGTTCGACATGTCTCCTCGCCGGATGCCCAGGGTCTATCCCTATGATCTGTTCGGGAGGCTGTCGACACAGCAACAGACACGGCCATGCGCAAGATCATTCACATCGACATGGACTGCTTCTTCGCCGCGGTGGAGATGCGGGACAACCCGGCCCTCAGGGAGGTGCCGCTCGCCATTGGTGGCGCCGCCGACCGACGCGGGGTCATCTCCACCTGCAACTACGTGGCGCGCCGCTTCGGGGTGCGCTCCGCCATGCCGAGCGCCCTGGCCAGAAAGCTTTGTCCGCCATTGGTGCTGATCCCCGGGCGGATGGCCGTCTACAAAGAAACTTCGCGCCAGTTGCGCGCCATCTTCCTGCGCTACACCGAGCAGGTGGAGCCGCTCTCCCTCGATGAAGCCTATCTCGACGTGACCCAGAGTCCCCGCTGCGGTGGCAGCGCCACCATGATGGCGGCGGAGATCCGCGCCGCCATCAGCGCCGAGCTTGGGTTGACTGCCTCGGCCGGTGTGGCGCCGAACAAGTTTCTGGCCAAGCTCGCCTCGGAGCAGCGCAAGCCTGACGGCCTGTTCGTCATCCGCCCCCAGGAGGTGGACGAGTTCGTGCGTCAGCTCCCTCTTGGCAAGTTGCCCGGCATCGGCCGCAAGACGGCAGAGCGGCTGGAGTCCCTCGGGCTGTATTCGTGCGAAGATGCCCGCCAGCTCGGCAACGAGGAGCTGATCGCCCGTTTCGGCAAGCTCGGGGAGATGCTGGCCGGCCGCATCTGGGGGCATGACGATCAGCCGGTGCAGGCCAGGCGGGTGCGCAAGAGCATCGGTGTGGAGACGACGCTCGCCAGCGACGTGCTGGACGAGGACGCCTGCTGGCAGGTGCTTAGCCGGCTCATTCCCGAGCTGGAGCAGCGTTTTGCCAAGGCCTGCCCTGCGGAGATGCTGATGGGGCAGGGGATCAAGCTGAAGTTTGCCGATTTTCACCAGACCACCGTTTATCGCAAGGGGAGTTATCAGGCGGCCCGCTTCCACGATCTGCTGCACGAGGGACTGCAACGGGCTCAAGGAAAGCCCATTCGCCTGCTCGGTCTGGTCGTTGGTTTGCCCGGAGCGGGTGAAATCAATCAATTAAGCCTGGATTTCTGCTGATTTAGTTAAGTTTTTGTATCCAAAACCGATACAGTGTTCACATCTGTAGACGTTAGGAAATAGTGGCATGAGTTCTCTTTCTGTTCAGGGACGGATCACCCTGATCGCCGGTTGCTGTCTGCTGGCCAGTGCCGTCGCGCTGGTGGCTTCTTCTCTTTTCAACGCGGCCCGCATGCAGGAGCAGGTGCTCACCTCCACCACCCTGGAGGGGCAGCACGCGGCAGAAAACTGGATGCAGGCCATGGGAGCGACCCAGGCAGCCCGGGTGACCAGCTACCTCGATGAGGCTTACTTCAGGGCGACCCTGCTTGCCGAGGGTATCTTGTTCCAGCGCAAGAACGCGGCCGACAACTTCGTTCACTCCGAGGCGCTGCGCAATGCCGTCAACCAGCAGTTGCAGGATGCGGCGGAGTCGTCAGCGAACCTGCTCGGTGTCTATGCGGTATTCGAACCCAACCAGCTCGACGGGGAGGATGACAACTATCAGGGGTCGACGGCGCTCGGGGCCAACGACAAGGGGCGTTTCTCCAGCTATTGGGCCAGGGTCGATGGCAAGGTGACCCTGGAGGTGATGGACGAGGCGATACTGGCCAACGACAAGCCCTCCGGACACGGCGGCCTTGAGAACGACTGGTACAGTTGCAGCATCCGCAGCAAGGCGCTCTGTCTGCTCGAACCCAATGTGGACGAGGTGGGGACCCAGCAGGTGTTGATGACCTCGGTAACCGTGCCGCTGCTGGACCAGGGCTCCCTGCTTGGCATGGTGGGGGTCGACATCTCCCTGGGGACCCTGCAGAGCCTGGTGGAAGAGATGGGCCGGACCCTCTACAAGGGGCAGGGCAAGGTGCTTCTGCTCAGCAGTGAAGGGCGGGTGGCCGGCGTGGAAGGGTTCCCCGTCGCCCTTGGCAATCTGCTGGAGCAGCAAGGGCTGGCGCAGGATCTCAAGGGGTGGCTGACCAAGGGAGATGTGGTGACGCGCTGGAGCCCGGATGGCGCACTGTTGCAGACCTTCGTGCCGGTCAGCATGCGCGGTACGGATCGCAAGTGGGGCACCTATATCGAGCTGCCCCGCGCCGTGGTGCTCGCCTCAGCCCTGCAACTGCAAGGGGAGCTTGAGGATCAGGCCCAGCGCAGCGTGGCCACCCAGCTCACCATAGGTGGCGGGATTTCGGCGCTCGCCCTGCTCTGCATCTGGCTGATGGCCCAGCGCATCGTGGCGCCCATCCGCGCCGTGGTGGCACGCCTCAAGGACATCGCCAGCGGGGAGGGGGATCTCACCCAGCGCATCGATCTGCGCAGGGATGACGAGATAGGCGAGCTGGCCAAGTGGTTCAACAAGTTTCTGGACAAGCTGCAGTCCACCATCAGCGAGGTGATCGACACCGTTGCGGGCACTCGGGCCAGTGCGGCCCTGGCGGCGCAAGGGGCAGCCCGTACCAGCGCCGGCATGCAGTCCCAGTATCAGGAGGTGGATCTGGTGGCGACCGCGTTTGAAGAGTTGAGCGCTACCGCCCTGCAGGTCGCTGGCAATGCCAATGCGGCGGTGGCGGCGGCCGATGAGGCCGACACGGCGGCCCAGGAGGGCAAGTCCGTGGTGGCGCAGACCCAGGAGGCCATGTCCAGACTGATGACGGTGATAAGCGATGCCAAACCAGTGGTGGAGCACCTCTCTGCCAACAGCGACAACATCAACGACATCCTGGTGGTGATCCAGGGGATTGCCGAGCAGACCAACCTGCTGGCTCTGAACGCGGCCATCGAGGCGGCCCGAGCCGGTGAGCAGGGGCGCGGTTTTGCGGTGGTCGCCGACGAGGTGCGCAACCTGGCGGGCCGAACCCAGAACGCCATCGTCGAGATCCAGAACCTCATCGGCCAGTTGCAGTCGGGGACGGAGGCGGTGGTGAAGGCGATCCTGACCAGTCATCACCAGGCGGATCTGACCCTCACCAAGGTGGAGCAGTCGGTCAGCGTGCTGGAGCAGATCATCCAGGCGGTCGGCACCATCCACCAGATGAATGAGCAGATCGCGAGGGCCGCGCAGGAGCAGAGCGGCGTGGCGGACGAGATCAATCGCAACGTCAGCAACATTCGCGATGTGAGCCATACCATTCGGGCGGAAGCGGCGACCTCCGCTGACAACGGGCGCGAGCTGTCGCAACTGGCGGACAAGCAGCAGCAACTGGTGGGCCAGTTCCGGGTGTAGGGGAGGATAAGAAAAAAGGCGCCATCCAACCGGAGGCGCCAAACACATTCAGATGACAGACTGGGTTAAATCGACCTGATTTAGCCCTTCTTCCCGCAGAGGAAGAAACACAACACCACAATCACTGTCGACTCACTCACAAAAACCACATGTAAACCAACATGGAAGAGAAGGTGTGAGCCATATGACAACGAATTGCGTGGCGAATTATGTTTATTCACTGGTCGACCCGCAACCGACAATTTATAATGCGCCCCATTAGAAAAATTCATCGTCGGCCGATTCCATGTCTCGTCGTTTACCTCCGCTCAATGCACTGAAAGCGTTTGAAGCCGCGGCTCGTCACTTGAGCTTTACCCGCGCAGCAGAAGAGCTGTTCGTGACCCAGGCAGCCATCAGCCACCAGATCAAGGCGCTGGAGGAGTATCTCGGCATCAAGCTGTTTCGCCGCAAGAATCGCTCCCTGCTGCTGACCGAGGAGGGGCAGAGCTACTTCCTCGACATCAAGGACATCTTCGCCTCCATCTCCGAGGCGACCGACAAGCTGCTGGCCCGCAGCGCCAAGGGGGCGCTCACCGTCTCCCTGCAGCCGAGCTTCGCCATCCAGTGGCTGGTGCCCCGCCTGGTCAAGTTCAGCGAACGCCACCCGGACATCGATGTGCGGATCAAGGCGGTGGACATGGACGAGGGGTCGCTGACCGACGACGTGGACGTGGCCATCTACTACGGCCGCGGCAACTGGCCGGGTCTTCGTTCGGACAAACTGCACACCGAGTACCTGATCCCGGTCTGCTCGCCCCTGTTGCTGACCGGCCCCAAGCCCCTGCGCACCCCGGACGATCTGACCCGTCACACCCTGCTGCACGACACCTCCCGGCGCGACTGGAAGGCCTGGTTCCGCCAGCTCGACATCGACGCCCCCAATGTCAATCAGGGGCCCATCTTCAGCCACTCCACCATGGTGATCCAGGCGGCGATCCACGGTCAGGGGGTGGCGCTCGGCCACAGCGTTCTGGCCCAGCCGGAGATCGAGGCGGGTCGTCTCATCTGCCCGTTCGAACAGGTGCTGGTGAGCAAGAACGCTTTCTATCTGGTGTGTCAGGAGCAGCAGTCCGATCAGGGCAAGATAGTGGCTTTTCGCGACTGGATGCTGGAACTGGTGGAGCAGGAAGAGGCCCGCAGGCGTGCCCGCCTTGCCGATGCCTGAGGAGTTGACTTGGTGACTGACCTGACAAGAGAGGGGGCGAGTGACGCCCCCGTTCGCATTCTGCTGGCCCACGGCGCGGGGGCGGGCATGGAGCACGGCTTCCTGGCCGAGTTGTCGCGACTGCTGGCGGGGCCGGATATCGAGGTGGTGCGCTTCAACTTCCCCTATATGATCAAACGGGCTCAGGACGGCAAACGCAGGCCGCCGGACAGACAACCCGTGCTGCTGGCTCACTGGCGCGAGATGGTGCGTCAGTTTGCCCATCCCCGGCTGTTTCTGGCGGGCAAGTCCATGGGGGGGAGGATGGCGGCCGAGCTGTTTTGCGAGGGGGACGACGAGATGGATGCTGCAGGATTGATCGTTCTCGGGTATCCTTTCCACCCCCCGGCCAAGCCCGACGCATGGCGGGGCGAGGTGCTCAAGCTGATCACGACGCCCACGCTGCTGCTGCAGGGGGAGCGTGATACCTTCGGTTCTCGCGCCGAGCTGGCCGATTTCCCCTTCTCACCCGCCGTATCGGTCCACTGGCTGACCGACGGGGATCATGGTTTCAAACCGAGAAAGGCGAGCGGCATGAGCGAGCAGGAGAACCTGCGACTGGCCGCGGAGCGGATCAAGGGTTTTATCGCGGCGGTGGGCCGCTCCTGACCATCTCGAGCGGGTCGAGAGAAGAAGCGTGCAAGGAGAGAAGATGCAGATCCAACGACATTGGCTGGTGCTGGCGGGCTTCTTCGGCCTGACGGCCACCATGCTCGGGGCCTACGGCGCTCACGGGCTGGCGGCGACCGGCATTGCTCCTTCGTTGCTGGCGGCGTTCAACACCGCCGTGCAATACCAGTTTTTCCACGCCCTGGCCCTGCTGGTGCTGGGGTTGTGCGGCGTGCGCGGCAAGGTGATCACCTTCGCGGGCGCCGTCTTTGTGCTGGGGATCCTGGGATTCTCCGGCAGTATTTACGCCATGGTGCTGCTTGGCAGCAAGGGGCTGGGGCTCATCACCCCGGCCGGTGGCCTCTGTTTTATGTTGGGATGGGCGGCTCTGATGTGGGCCGGCTGTCGTCTTGGAGGAAAGAATGAATAATCTGCTGCTTTATTGCCGCCCGGGTTTTGAGAAAGAGGCGGCGGCAGAGATCACCGAGCGTGCCGGCAACATGCAGTGCTACGGCTTTGCCCGGGTCAAGGACGACAGCGGCTATGTGATCTTCGAGTTGTATGACGAGGAGCAGGCCGATCTGCTGGCGCGCAAGCTGCCGTTCCGCGAGCTCATCTTCATTCGCCAGATGCTGGTGGTGACCCACGAGCTGAAAGATCTGGAAATAAGCGATCGGATCTCTCCCATCCTGGAGGCGGCGAGTGGCTACGCCATCTGCGGGGATCTGCGGGTGGAGACGGCCGACACCAACGAGGCGAAGGAGCTCTCCGCCTTTTGCCGCAAGTTCACCGTGCCGCTTCGCCAGGCGCTGCGCAGCAACGAGATCCTGACCAAGAAGGAGACCCCGAACCGTCCCGTGTTCCACGCCTTCTTCCTGGCCAATGACCACCTGATGCTGGGGTACTCCTACTCCTTCAACAACTCCGCCTTCCACATGGGGATCCCGCGCCTGCGATTCCCGGCCGATGCCCCGAGCCGCTCCAGCCTCAAGCTGGAAGAGGCGTTCTACGTCTTCGTGCCGAAGGAAGAGTGGGACTTGCGCCTGTGCTCCGGCCTGAAGGCGGTGGATCTCGGCGCCTGCCCGGGTGGCTGGACCTATCAGCTGGTGCGTCGCGGCATGATGGTGACGGCGGTGGACAACGGCATGATGGCCCAATCCCTGATGGACACAGGTCAGGTGAAGCACATCCGTGACGATGGTTTCGTGTGGCGGCCGAGCAAGAAGAATACCTACTGGCTGGTGTGCGACATGGTGGACAAGCCGGCTCGGGTGACCCACATGGTGGCCGACTGGTTTAGGGAGAACGACTGTCAGGAAGCCATGTTCAACCTCAAGCTGCCGATGAAGAAGCGCTATGCCGAGGCGGTGCACAACATCGAGGTGCTGCGCGGACTGCTGGCCGACATCGACGGCGGTTTCATCATTCAGGCCAAACAGCTCTATCACGATCGCGAAGAGATCACGGTGCACGTCTACAACAAGTTCTGGGTCTCCAAGCTGGCACCCAAGTCCTGAAGCAGCATCGGGAACAGGGCATGAAAAAACCGGACGGTGACGTCCGGTTTTTTTGTGTCTGGGTCATCAGAAGCGGTAGTCCAGACGCATCATGGACTCGTCGTCGGTGATCTTCAGCTCAATTTGCAGGGGAATGGTCTTGTCACTGGGGTTGAACTGCATCTTGACGCCATCTCCGCGAAGCTTGACCGAGGTGTTGATGCCGCCAGCGTTGAACTTGATCCTGGGCTTTTGCTTTTCGAAGGAGAGGCTGACGCTCTTCTCTGCCGTGAGGTTCAGTTTCTGATAGGGGGTGATCTGCCGATTACCGTTGCTGTCGGTGGTGATATCCACCCCCAGAGAGAGCGGCTTGGGCTGTTTGAGCAGATCGTTGGTATCCAGGGTGGATTGCCAGGTCTGCTTGGCTGGCGCCTCGTGCTGGGGAGGCGGCGTCAACCAGGCATTGTCGACTGGCCTGTCTAATGCCGTGGCACTGCTGCTGACGATCAGCAAGATGAAAGTAGCACGCATGGTGGATCTCCTTATCCCTCATATCAACATAGTATTCATCTGGCGAGGGAGGTAGGGAGGCGTTGGCATAAAACAAAGGGAGCCGAGCTCCCTTTTAAAATCATATGGTTGGACTCTATTTATAGACGGTCGATGATGGCCTGGGTGAATTCGCTGGTGGACGCAGTGCCCCCCAGGTCACGGGTCACCCGATCACCGGACTCGATGGTCGCCCGCACGGCCTCGCGAATGCGCTCCGCCTTGTCCTGCATGCCGAGATATTCCAGCATCTGGATGGAGGCGAGGATCACCGAGGTGGGGTTGGCGATGTTCTTGCCGGCGATGTCCGGCGCAGAGCCGTGTACCGCTTCGAAGATGGCGGCCCCTTCACCGATGTTGGCGCCTGGCGCCATGCCCAGCCCCCCCACCAGACCGGCACAGAGATCCGAGAGAATGTCGCCGAACAGGTTGGTGGTGACCATCACATCGAAGCGCTCCGGGTACATCACCAGGTTCATGCAGGCGGCGTCGACGATCATCTCCTCGTTCTGGATGTCCGGGTAGCGGGCCGCGACCTGACGGGCCACTTCCAGGAACAGGCCGGAGGTGGACTTGAGGATGTTGGCCTTGTGGATGATGGTGACCTTCTTGCGTCCTTCCTGGCGCGCCAGCTCGAAGGCGAAGGTGACGATGCGCTCGGCCCCTTCCCGGGTGATGATGCTCATCGCCTCGGCGCTCTGGTTGTCATCGCTGCGCTTCTGGCCGGCACCGGAGTACATGCCTTCGGTGTTTTCGCGCACCGTGATGATGTCGATGTTGTCGTAACGGCTCTTGGTGCCCTTGAAGGAGAGGACGGGGCGCACGTTGGCGTAGAGATTGAACTTCTTGCGCAGAGAGACGTTGATGGAGGTGAAGCCGCCGCCGACCGGAGTGGTGAGCGGGCCTTTCAGGCTGACCTTGTTCTTCTCGATCAGATCGAGGGTGGCCTGGGGCAGCAGCTCGCCATGTTTTTCCAGGGCTACCAGACCGGCGTCTGCGTATTCGTAGTCGAAGTCACAACCCGCGTGGGTCAAGATCTGGATGGCGGATTCGATGATGCTGGGGCCGATGCCGTCGCCCGGGATGACGGTAATCTTTCTTTTTGACATGAGGCGTATCCACTTCTAGGGAACAGAGGGGGAGGATTCGTCGGCTTTATACCATTTTTGCACCACATCCTCCATGTTTCTTTACATTTTACCCATTTATGTCAACAGGTACGGCCTGTCTTGGGAAATGGTGTGCTGGGGATCACGCCCCGGCATCAGGGACGGGAGGGTAGCGGATCTCCCGCAGGTTGAACCCGAGCGGGATATCGTGCTGCAGCCGGACCAGGCGTTGGGCCAGCAGGGCCTCTTCCCGGTGCTGGTGCAGCTTGAGCAGGGGTCTGGTGGCCTCCTCCCGCTCACAGGCCTCCAGCATGGCAGCCAGGTCCCCGTATTGCTGCAGCAACTGGGTGGCGGTCTTGGGGCCAATGCCGGGCACCCCCTTGATGTTGGAGCCGCTGATACCGGTCAGGGCCCAGAAGTCCACAAGCTGGGTCGGTGTAACGCCGTACTGCTGCTGGACGAAGGCGGCATCCAGCCAGCGTTTGTTGAAGTAATCCCGCACCCGGATCTGCGGGCAGATGAGCTGGCAGAACCCCTTGTCGGTGGAGATGATGGTGGCGCTGGCGCCGTGCTGGGCAATGCCGCTTGCCAGGGTGGCGATGAGATCGTCCGCCTCGTCGGTCTGGGAGAGCAGGGCATCCACACCGCACTCCCAGAAGGCGTCCTGCAGGTCGGCAAGCCCTTCCCTCAGCTCATCCGGCATGGGGGTGCGGCCCTCCTTGTAGGGGGGATAGAGCGTCTTGCGCCAGCTGTGGACCTCACCGTCAAAGACCGCGATGGCGTGGGTCGGCTCGCTGGCTGCCAGGAGCTTCTTGCAGGTGTTGATGAGGTTGGCTCGGGTGGCGAGCAGGGCCTGGGCCGGGGTCAGTCCCTGCTGGCTCTGCACCGCGTGCAGTCGGCGGATGAGGTTGAGGGCATCGATGATGAGCAGGTGTGGCATGGGGCACTCCGGGCGTCGGGGAGTACCATTGTAACAATGGTGGCGTCTTCTGCTAACCCCGTAGAAGACCAGTCAATGAAAGAGGGGCCCATGGGCCCCTCCGGTGCATTGTGGTGTCCCGGCTATTTGACTATCTCGTAGCAGGGAACGTACTGGCTGCCCGGCAGCTTCATGCGCTGCTGCTTGACGAAGCTTTCCAGCAACCTGTCCATCAGGTGCATCAGCTCCTTGTCGCCGTGCAGCTTGAAGGGACCCTTCTTCTCGATGGCCCTGATGCCCCCTTCCTTGACGTTGCCTGCGACGATGCCTGAGAAGGCGCGGCGCAGGTTGGCTGCCAGCAGCTGGGGCGGCTGGTTGCGATGCAGATCCAGGCTGGCCATGCTGGCGTGATCCGGCTCGAACGGCAGCTGGAACTCGGGCTCGATCCGCAGGGACCAGTTGAAGGAGTAGGCATCTCCCACCGACTTGCGGTATTCGCGGATCTTCGGCATCGCCTCCTTCATCACGCGGGCCACCTCGGGCGCATCGCCGATGATGATCCGGTAGAGACTGGTGGCGGCTTCCCCCAGGGTCGCCTTGACGAAGTCGTCGATGGCGCGGAAGTAGTCGGCACTTTCTTTCGGGCCGGTCAGCACGATGGGGATGGGTTGGCGATCGTTGGCCGGGTGCATCATGATGCCGAGCAGGTAGAGCAGCTCCTCGGCAGTTCCGACCCCGCCCGGGAAGATGATGATGCCGTGACCCAGACGCACGAAGGCTTCCAGCCGCTTCTCGATGTCCGGCAGGATCACCAGCTCGTTGACGATGGGGTTCGGCGGTTCGGCGGCGATGATGGAAGGCTCGGTGAGACCGATGTAACGGCCGTTGCGCACCCGCTGCTTGGCGTGGCCGACGGCGGCCCCTTTCATGGGGCCCTCCATGGCGCCCGGACCGCAGCCGGTACAGATGTTGAGCTCGCGCAGACCCAGCTCGCTACCCACTGCCCGGGTGTACTGGTATTCCACCTCGTTGATGGAGTGGCCGCCCCAGCAGACCACCAGGTTGGGATCGGCGCCGGGCAGGATCGCCTTGGCGTTGCGCAGGATGGCGAACACCACGTTGGAGATATGGGTGGAGCTGGTCAGGTTGACCAGACGATTGGACTCGAGCTGGGTCGACACATAGAGAATGTCCCGCAGCACGGAGAACAGGTGCTCCTGGATGCCGCGGATGATCTCGCCGTCGACGAAGGCGTGCTCGGGGGCGTTGAACAGCTCGAGCTTGACCCCGCGCTCGCGCCGGATCACGTGAATATCGAAGGATTTGAAACGTTCCAGTATCTCTTTGGAACTGTCGGTATGGCTGCCGGAGTTGAGGACCGCCAGCGAGCAGTTGCGAAACAGTTGATAGATATCGCTGGAGGCCGTCTGCTTGAGGCGATCCACCTCAAGCTGGGACAGCAGGTCCATGCTGCCCACGGGATTGATGTGTGTAATCATAATTTCCCCTTTCACTCGCTTGTTATCGTTGTGCTTTCCCTGGGGAGAAAACGGGATGCTTTGGCATCCCTCGGGTTCGATAGTAGAGGCAAGGGGGTGGGCAGGGGAATAGGGGGACTGTGCGTTTGCCGCTTTTTTAGCCGCCCCTCAAAGCGGATTCAGGCGAGATTGACTTGATCCCGGCCGGAGTGCTTGGAACTGTAGAGCGCCTTGTCGGCGCGCTCGAACGCATCCGTGGTATGGTCGCCGGTCCGAAACAGGGTGGCGCCGATGGAGATGGTAATCTCTACCCTGGCATCGCGAAAGCGGAACGGGATGCTCTTGATGGTCTGACGCAGGTTCTCCAGCGGCTTCTGGTACTTGTCCGGATTGATGTTCGGCAGCAGGACCACGAACTCCTCACCGCCAAAGCGGGCGATGAAGTCGGTGTCGCGCAAGGCGTTCTGCAGGGCCTTGGCAACCACCTTCAATGCCTTGTCGCCGGCCATGTGGCCGTAATTGTCATTGATGTGCTTGAAGTGGTCGATGTCGATGATGGCCAGGCACAGGGGGGTGCCATAGCGTAGCCAGCGTTTGTATTCGAGCTCGAGCCGCTCGTCCAGGGCCGCCCGGTTGTGTACCTGGGTCAGGCTGTCGAGGAAGAGCTTGTGTTTCTGGATGGTGAGCCGCTTCTTGTACTCGGCGGTCTCGTCCTTCATCAACCTGAGCTTGGCTTCCATGTTGGAGAGGTGGGTGAGCAGGTGGCGCTCGCGGTTGGCCATCTCCTCCCGCTCCTGCTGCAGCCGGCGGATAGTGTCCAGATGCCCAGAGATGGCGCCCCTGAGTATCTGTGGCGAGTCATGGGCTGCCATGGCGCGATCGATGGCGGCGAGTTCCCGCTCCAGCGCCTGTCCGCTGAGATGGGCGGCATTTTGCAGCGCCCGCCCTTCATCCAGGGATTCGGTAAAGCTGTAATGGACCGAGGAGAGACTCTCGTTCAGGGTGCTGAGAAACGCCTGGGAGGCTTTGCGCTCTTCCCGGGTACCCTCGATGATGAGTTCGATGATCTGCAGGCAGACTTCGGCCAGCAGGGCAGGGGTGATGCCCCCGAGCAACTGGCGGCGGATGTCTGCGAGGCTCTCGCCCACGGCGCCGGCAAAGTCGAGCTCGGTGATGAGACGCTGCAACTCGTCTGAAATCTGGGCATGTGCCTTGATGTCAAAGGAGTCGGTAGGGGCCGGGCTGGAGAGCTCGGTGGGGATCTCCGCCGAAGGGGGGATCAGCGGCTTGCGCGGCAGCAGCTGGATCTTGATCGCCTGCTGGTAGAACTCCAGCAGCCGGATCACCTTCTTCTGGTGATCGCCGATGCCGTAACTCTCCGGGCTGGCGAGAAACTCCTTGAGGGCGCGGCGGGTATCTTCCGGAAACCCCTTGATGGTTTTGAGCTGTTTGCTGCCGAGATCGATGGCTGCCCGGGTCAGGCTGATGGACTCTTCCATGGTGTGGCTGTGCTGCTGCAACAGCTTCTCGATGGCGATCAGATCGGCATCGATGGAGGTGAGCGGAGGGTTGCCTTCAAGTTTCTGCTTGAGCTTGGCGAGCCGGTTGTCGAGCTCGCGATCGTGGCCACGACAGGCTTGCATCAGCTTGCCGATGAACTGGATACTGCGGGTGCGTTCGGCATCGGAGAAGCTCGCCATGCCGTCAAGCTCCTGCTGTTTCTGCTGGAGGGATTCCCTGAGTCTTGCCAGTTGTCCTGTTACGGCAGCCATATCATTCATTCTTCAGGTCGCCCTGTTGTCATTATCGTTTTTGTTTCGTCCAGCAACAGAAAGCCAATCAAAGACCCCGTTGAGTACCTTTTTGTCACGGATTGTCCGCAACCTTCGTCCGTGAAAGCGCAAGCCAGTTAACCCATTGCTTTTCATGAGAAGAATTTACTTTTACCAGTCCCTTGTCAATTGCCATCAAGCAGCATTGCCACACATCTCCGTTAAAAAATGCGGCCTGCTGGCAATCGATGGCGGCCAGCTCAAGCCAGACGCTCTGCTGGCATTTTTCGCTGAGCTGAATGGCACCCGAGAGGGCCAGGTAGCAGAGATCGAACAGGCCGTGGTGATCGAGGGCCATTGCTGCCTTGGGCAGGAAGGGATGGCTGACGATGCCGAGGCTGATGCGCCTGTCCAGCGTGTGCTCGCAGGGGAAGGCTGCCAGGGTGTCGAGCAGGGTCTGGGCCAGCTGATGCAACTGGGCCACGTGGCGCTGGGGCACCACATAGAGCAAGTGGCCTTCGCGCAGGTCGTAGATGCGGCCATCCTGCGGGGTCAGTTCGTTGACGTAGCGGCCGAAGGCCTGCTCTATCTCGCGGCTGACCTGATAGCCGTGTTGCTCCAGGCTGTTGATCAGGAAGGGAACCCGGAACAGCAGGTAGTGCAGCTTGTCGTCAAATTCGCTGGTGGGGCGTTCGCTCAGGTACCAGCGCTCGGATTTCTGCTGGCGCTTGGCCATCTCCCGCGGCCAGCGGCTCATCAGTCGCTGCCAGTTGGCTAGGCCGCTGCGCGGCTCTACCAGCAGGGCCTCTCCCAGCTGTTTGGCATGAAGGCGTGCGACCCGCAGTTTCAGCCAGAGGGTGAAGAACAGATAGATGAAGAGTGCCAGCAGCAGCCCGGTGCTGACGCTGGTCCAGAGGTATCGCTCCTGCTGGTGCTGGCTGGCGTCGAGTTGCTGTTCCAGCTCCTTGACCTGTTGCACCCGCTCCACCTGGGCGTAGTTGTCGCGCACCGCCTCCTGCTCCAGCGCTAGCTGTTGCTGGCGAACCAGTTCGCTGCGCTGGTGGTAATTCTTGTAGCTCTCCAGGGCCTGCTGGAGGTAACCCTTCTGCTCATAGGCGACGGAGAGCAGGCGGAAGATCTCGAATTGGCGCCGGATGTCCCCAATCCGGTTGGCCAGGGTGAGAGCGTTCTCCAACTGCAGGATGGCGATGCCCGCCTCCTGCTGCTTGAGGTGCAGCTCTCCCAGCAACAGCAGGGTGTCGATGAGCGACTCCTTGTCATCCCCCAGCTCATGGGACTGGCGTGCGGCGTTCAGGTAGTTTCGCGCCAGGTTGAGGTTGCCGGTCTGCAGGTAGGTCTTGCCTATCTCGAACTTGAGGTGGGCGATGCGGGTACGGTGGCTGCTCTCGTCCAGCAGGTCGAGGGCATTGAAGAAATAGACCAGCGCCATGTTCATCTCGCCCTGATCGCGGTTGAGGCGGGCGAGCACGATCAGGGCGTCGCTCAGCATGGAAGGATTGCCGAGAGCATGAAAATAGTTGGCCGCCTCGCTGGCGTATTGCAGCGCTTTTTGTGGCTCCTGCTCTTCCTGATAGAGGCTGACCATCTGGTTCGAGAGCAGGCCGAGGAAGAGGGGATCCTGCAGGGGCTTGGCTTGCTGTTGTGCTTCGATGTACTCCCCCAGTGCAAGCTGGGGCTGACCCAGAGCCTGATAGAGATCCCCGCCCACGGCGCTGGTCCAGGCCCTGGCCAGAGGCTGTTTGGCGTGATCCGCCCATTTGCGGGTCTCGGCCAGCTGCTGTTTGGCGAGATCGAATTGCCGCTCCTCTATGCTGGCGTTGACGCGCAGCAAGCGGCTGTAGACCTGCAACTGGCTCTCCTTGAGGTCGGGATTGGCCAGCAGTTTGTCGAGTTTGTCGAGCAGGGGGGCCGCGGCGCCATGGGTATGCTGTTGCAGGTTGCGGCTTCGAACCAGCAGATAGAGCCCATGGGCCTGCAGCTCGAACTGCTGCTCTTTCTCGGCCATGGCGATGCCCTGCTCAAAGGACTCCTGTGCCTGAGCGAACTGCCCTAGCTGCTGCAGACACTCCCCCTTGAGCAGATAGGCGCCCGTGGTCTGGGTGGCGGTACCGTAGTTAAGCATCGGCTCGCGATAGCCGTACTCCTGACGGTTGCTGATGATCTGCTTGGGATTGTTGGCCGTGCGTTCGAGGAAGGAGGTGGCAATCTGGGCACATCTGGCGGGATCGGTCAGCACCAGGGTCTGGGCCTGCTGCAGGTCGATGGACAACTGCTCCTTGGCCAGATCCAGATCAGGAGCCGACAGGGAGGACATCATCATT
This sequence comes from Aeromonas sp. QDB18, assembly GCF_027705325.1. NCBI lineage: Bacteria > Pseudomonadati > Pseudomonadota > Gammaproteobacteria > Aeromonadales > Aeromonadaceae > Aeromonas > Aeromonas sp. QDB18. Next base: position 50,610 of record NZ_JAPDBQ010000001.1, on the reverse strand, counting down.
GCCAGAAAAAACAGTTGATTCATTGGATTAAGAACGGCACGGAGGTGCAGGCATGTTATCCAAGCCCACCCCCGCCCGTCCAGAGTTTACTGAGGTGATGCGCAGCGGGCCGCAGCCCGCAGGATGGCTGCGCCGGTGATTACTGGCGAATGAGGCGCAGGTTCGCCGGAACCGGCTCCCAGTCGCTGCGGAAGGGGTTGATGTCCAGACCGCCGCGGCGGGTGTAACGGGCATGGACGGTCAGTTTTTCCGGGGCGCAGAAGTGCTTGAGATCGGTAAAGATGCGCTCGATGCACTGCTCGTGGAACTCGTTGTGCTGGCGGAACGAGATGAGGTAGCGCAACAGCTTCTCCCGGTCGAGACGCGGGCCGCGATAGTGGATCACCACGGATCCCCAGTCCGGCTGGCTGGTCACCAGGCAGTTGGACTTGAGCAGGTGGCTGTGCAGGGTCTCCTCCACGATCTCGTGACCGGCGGCCCCTTGCAGCAGGGTCTCGTCAAACTCGTAGCCGTCCACCTCGATATCCAGGCTGTCGATGCACTCACCGGGCAACTGGGCTATCTGGTGGGGGGCCTGGTCGAGGGTGAAGAGGGTGACGCTCACCGGGGCACCAGCGCAGCCACTCAGGTCCTGAACCAGCAGCGCCTGCACCGCCTCCAGGGAGTCGCAACGGGTCTGGTTGAAGGAGTTCAGGTAAAGCTTGAACGACTTGGACTCGATGAGATTCGGGCTGGTGGCCGGCACAAAGACCTCCCCGATGGCAACCACGGGCTTGCCTTTGGCATTGAGCCAGGAGAGTTCATACAGGGTCCAGACGTCGCACCCCTGGAACGGCAGTTCACCTCTCAGGCCAAGATCGTCGCGGTTTAGGCTGCGTGGCACGGGCTGCAGCAGACTCGGGGTGTACTGGCTGATGTAGGCGGACTGCTGCCCCAAGCTCAGGCCTTGCAGCGCACTGGCGCCGGCGTATCTCTCTTGTTTGCTCATGCTGGTTTGCTCACGCTTGTCTGATAAGGGGTTTGATGGTGCAATGGCCCGATTTTTCGATCAGGTACTTGCGGCCATCAGAGGCCGCTATTGTGGGGAATATCGATGTCGGATCAAGTCCTGTCTGCCCTGGAGCAGTTCTTTTTACGCTGGCAGCGCGATGGCGAAGGAAGGCGGGGGCTGCCCCTGTGTGACTGGGAGGCCGACTGGCGCTCTCCTTGCGAGCTGGATGAACCCAGGGAGGGGCGGGTCGCCTGGCGTCCGTTCCAGCGAGAGCAGGCAGCCGACTTCACGGCCATGGCGAACGCCCTGGAGCTGACCCTGCATCCCAGCGCCATCGCCCTGTTTGGCCACTGGTTCAGCCGCCCTCTGCCCTGCTCTTTCAAGGGGCTGCGCATCGAACTCATCCTGCCGTGGAACGACGCCGATCTGGATCTGCTCAAGGAGAACCTCATCGGCCACCTGCTGATGCTGCGCAAGTTGAAGCGATCCCCTTCACTCTTCATTGCCACGACCCGCAACGAGATGACGCTGGTCTCCCTCGATAACGAGAGCGGCCAGGTGTGGCTGGAGTGGCTGGACTCCGGACGGCGACTGACGCTGGCCCCCTCGTTGCCGGCCTTTCTGGCGCGACTGGAAACCTTGCCCCAGTGATGCCCCAAAAGAGAGGGCCTTGCCACCTGGCAAGGCCCTCTCTTTTTATTGCGCCATTGTGTGCGGTGGGCACCTACTCCTTGAAGTCCCAGGAGAGGTTGGACACCAGCCTGCAAGGCTCGCACCTGAAGTCGAAGATCTCGTGCAGGGGGGCGGCCAGCGCCCATGGGCCACCACAGCCAGGGCAGGGGCGAGCCCGCTCTTCGGTAGCGCTCAGGCCACCTACCCGGTAAAGATAGTAATAGGTGGGGATGCCGCTCAGGAGCTCCAGCCGTCTGGCGAGATCGCTGCCCCGGCGATGAAGGCGGCTGCCCACCTCGCCGATTTCGTGCAGGGCGGCGTGTTCGGCGATGGAGCCGTTCATCTGCAACTGATCGCAGGCCTCCCAATCTTCCTGCCACTTGATGATCTGCTTGTGGTCACCGTTGGCGACGGCGGGCAGCCGATAGAGCGGGATGGGGGCGAAGTGATCGCCACAGCGAAGGGGAGAGCAACTGTGCAGGAAGCTGGTGTAGAGCAGCATCCAGCTGGGACGCTTCCCCTGCTCTGCGCACGGGTCCGTGCTGTCCGAGAGCAGATCCGCTCCTTGCAGGTGGAGTTTGGGGGCGAGCAGGCCCGCCTGGTGCAGACCTTGCTCGGCAAGGGCGACCAGCTCGCTCTGGTTGTCAGGGTGCAGGCTGTCCTGCTCCGGGCAGACCACCCGGCTGACGAAATAGCCTTCGTGCATGCTGGTGGGAAACTCCCGCCCCAGGATCTGACCCTGATAGCGCAGCATGTCGAGGTAGTGGACGATGGCCCGTTCGGCCTCCCCGAGGGAGGTATCGCGGTAGCACTCAAAGGTGAGTTCGAGGATATACATGGCGATGGGTCAATCCGGCTTCTGGTTGAGCAGCAGATCGGTGAGGCGATCGACCTTCTGCTCCAGCCGGGCGAGCTGCTCGCTCAGTTGCTGAAGAGTGACGCTTTCCGTGGCCAAGGGGGACGCCTCGGGGACAATGGCGGGGGCGGGCGCTGTCGACGCGGGCTGGGGTTGTTGCTTCCACTGGCTCAGCACCTTGAGCAGCTCGGCCATGGGCACGGGATGGCTGAGGCGGGCCTTGACCATGGCGGTAGAGGGGGTGATCCCCCTGGCACTGAGTTCGTTGGCTATCTGGATGATCTCTTGGGCTGACATCTTGGCTCCTGCACGGCCGTCTTGCTGCGGGTGGATAGTGGCACAGAGCTTAATCAAAGCCTGTCTATCAGGAAAGCGGAGCGAAGGGCGTAGGTGGCGAGAGGGAGGGGATTGGCGGCTCCGCGTCTACCCAACGCTGGCCGCCGGGAGTGCGGGGATCAGGTCCCCTGGCGCAGCATCACATCCAGCTGGTCGATGGCTTCCGCCCAGTCGGCGTCGTGGCTGAGGGCATCGCGCAGAAAGCCTGCCTGGGAAGGCGTCCAGAACGGCGCGTCGGGCAACTGGGTATGGCGATCGATGGGATGGTCGCGGATAAAACGCTGCTGGCTGATGTCGTCACTGGCCAGCCCCAGCTGGGCAAACAGGGCGGCCATGTCATGGGTGAGCAATTCCATGTTGGTACTCCTTGGAAGGGGGCTGTGGAAGAGTATAGCCAGCCCCCGTGCTCTCAAATCTAGGAGGGGAGACGATGGGGTGGCAGCTCGACACTGGCGACATGCAGCCCCTGCATGCAGAGCTGTCCCTGATAATGGCTCTCTCCGTCGCTGGAGAACTCGAACTGGTAGTAGGTGAGCAGGCGCAGGGGCTTGTGCCCCAGGGCGCGGTGTGTCCGCGCCAGCGACAGCAGTTGCAGGTCGTGGTGCTGGCAGTAGCGGCGCATGTATTGCCAGGCCAGCTCCGCCTGGCGGCGCTGTTGCCAGAAGGCCCAGCCAACGAGGCCGAGCAGCAAGATCCCAAGCATTTCTCCCATCAGCGGGTTCCTTCTGTGATGTGTGTGGGGCTCTGTTCACCCCAGGCAACAGGGCCGTCGTGCCGGGCCTAGGTGGCAGCGAACAGGCGACCGATGGCCAGACCCAGGGCCTCGCTGCGTTCGGGGTCACGCAGTTTTGCCAGCATATCATTGCGCAAGGCCGGTAGCGTGACGAGCTCGGCAAATACCTGGTTGAAGAACTGGGTGGGTTGCAGGGCGAGCTGCTCCAGAAACAGGCCGAGCAGTTCGGGGTGTTTCAGATCGGGCCAGAGGCGGCCAGCGATGGCGAGGAGCAGGGAGGGGCTTGGCCGGGTTTGCAGCAGGGTCAGCAGCTTGTTGGTGCGCAGTCCGTTGCCCGGGCAGGAGGCCAGTGCCCGGCACAGATAGGCCAGGGTTTCGGGGTCAGGCTCGGCGCACTCCTGCTCCTTGCCGATGCGCTCCAGCAATGCGCCTTGCAGGGCAGGAGGCAGGGGGGCGTTCTCCAGGCTCTGGCACAGGGCGTAGAGGGGGGCCTGCGGCAGTACGGGCAAGGCCTTGCAGACCAGTGCCAGGTTGCGTTCAACCTGCAGCTGCTCCGCGAGATCTGCAAACCCTTGCAGTCCCAGGGCCTGCCACCCCTCTTCCCCCGGCGCCGCCAGATAGTGGCAGAGGGCCTCGTAGTAAGCGGAAGGGGCTTGTTCCAGCTGGCGGGCCAGCTTGGCGTGCACACTGGCCATCTTGGCCTCGGCCGGACGGAAGGTGTAGGGGTTGTCCGCCAGACGCTGGGCCTTCTCTTCGTCCAGTTCACCGGTGAGCTTGTAGCCCAGAGTCTCTACCACCTGATCCATGAAATGCTTGGGGCCGCTGGAGATGAGCAGGCCGCGTTCATCAAGGGCGAACTTGAGGAACCAGAGGTAGTGCCTGGATTCGGTCGGCTGGAAGAAGTGCACGCCGAGCCAGGCGTGCTGCTGCAACGGCCAGGGGTAGGGCTCCTGCTGCTGCTCGATGCGCACGAAGAGGTCGCTGGGGAGCGGGCGCACCTGGCGGCCCAGATCGAACAGCTGGAACTGGGTATCGGCCTGGGTCAGAAACTCGGTCAGGGTGTTGATGGAAGACATGAAGAGATCCCGCTTGAAGATAATGCGGGCGATTATAAGGGGGCTGCACCAGATAGCCAGAGGCGGTGATGCAGGGGATGAAGGTGACGGCAACATGGCAGCCATTGCGGGGTCGGTGTATAGTAGCGCCCCTTTTTGATGGCCGTATTGAGTGGGGCCCCGTCGCAGACCGGGCCCGCGATGAGGAAGTGAGCGAGATGAATCAATATCTGCTGGTTGCCGGTCTGCTGGGAGAGCTGACTGCCGAGTTGCAACGTCTGGAACGCTGGCAAGCCGACCATCCGGGGAGCGAGGCGCTGGCAAGCGAGCTGCCGTTTTGTGTCGATACCCTGAGTTTCGATCAGTGGCTGCAGTTCGTGCTGATCCCGCGCATGGAGCAGCTGGTGCTGCTGCAGGCTCCGCTGCCGACCAGCGTCTCCCTCTATCCCATGGCGAGTGAGGTCTATAAAGAGGAGCTGGCGGAGGTCGAGGCCCTGCTTCGTCTGATCGCCCGTTTCGATCTGCTGCTCTCCGGCAAAGTGGTCGAACAATGATGGACGAGCAGACCCGGACAGCGGATGCCTTGCAGCCGACTCTGCTCTATCAGGATGACTGGCTGGTGGCGGTGAACAAACCGTCCGGTCTCCTGGTGCACCGCAGTTGGCTCGACAAGGCCGAGACCCGTTTCGCCATGCAGATGACCCGGGATCTGATCGGGGGTCGTCATGTTTACCCCGTGCACCGACTGGACAGGCCCACTTCGGGTGTGCTGCTGTTTGCTCTCGATCCTGCCGTGGCCCGTACCCTGACCGAGGCCTTTGCTGCCCGTCAGGTCCACAAGGAGTACCTGGCACTGGTGCGGGGATGGGCCCCCGAAGAGGGGCTCATCGACTATCCGCTCAAGGAGCAGCTGGACAAGATTGCCGATGCCTTCAGCGACCCGGATCGCCCCGCCCAGGAGGCGGTGACCGCGTTTCGTCGTCTGCATCAGGTCGAGCTGCCCTTCGCCGTCTCCAAGAAGCATCCCACCAGTCGCTACAGCCTGGTCCGCCTCTTTCCCAAGACGGGGCGCAAGCACCAGCTGCGCCGCCATCTGGATCACCTGTTTCACCCCATCGTTGGTGATACCACCCACGGGGATGGCCGGCACAACCGCTTCTTTCGCGAGCACTACGGGTGCGACCGCCTGCTGTTGATCGCGCACCGTCTGAGCTTCGAGCATCCGGTGCTCAAGGTGCCGATGCGGATCCAGGCGCCCCTGGGCCCCGAGGTGCTGGGTCTGTTCGCCCGTCTGGGCTGGCCTGCCAGCGAGCAAGACTACGGCGCCTGAGCCTCTTTCCATCTGTTGCCTCTGACAGGGCTGTGGCATGCTGTAGCCCAGGTACGTCAGAGGAATGACTTATGGCTCAACGAGATATCGCCTGCGCAATCGCGTGCCCCCGCCCGTTCAGGGGGGCTCTTCCTACCCATCCCGGTCTTGCCGGGCCCAATGTCTGTCCCTGAGGAGTCGCTGATGGCCGAGATCGACATCCTGGTCGGCACCGTCTACGGCTCTGCCATGCTGGTGGCCGAGACCCTCTCTGATCACCTGCAAGCCAATGGCCATGTCTGCCAGATCTTCGATGACGCGGCGCTGACCGACATCGATGCCTCACGCTTTCTGCTCATCGTGACCGCCACCACGGGGCAGGGGGATATACCGCCCAATTTGCAGCCCTTTGCCAGTGCCCTGGCCGATCGTGCTCCTTATATGAAGGGATGGCGCTATGCCCTCATCGCCATGGGAGACAGCAGCTATGAACACTTCTGCGGAGCGGGGCGAACGCTGGATGCCCTGTTGCAGGAGCTGGCTGCCGAGCCACTGGTTGTGCACCTGGAAATCGATGCGACGGTAGAAGATGAGCCTGAAGTGGCAGCGCTGGCCTGGTTGAAAACCTGGGAAAATAGACTGTAGCCAGCCCCTTCTACCCGAGAATAAATTCACCTCCGTGAGTGTGCTGACGGGGGTGTTTTGTTTTTGGGGCGTCACGCCTCAGCCCCCAAATATATCCTCTCTTTCGTCCGGTTATTTTTCTCGCCAATGATGATAACCGGTTGGCCATATTCATCATCACCCACGACAAATTGAAAAATTAAAAGTTCCACATTGAAAGCGATTTCAGTCATGTTTTTGCTACTGCGACACGGATTTGTCACTTAACTCTCGTCGCGAATTAATATTTGAAAGCGCTTTCTTTGGTGTTGTTGCTCCTCTTTTTGTTGTTCATGGGGTTTTTAATGCCATAAAATGAAAATTTATTGGGTTGTTGTTGCTGCGGTTGTGGGTGGCGTGCGATTTGTCATCGTTTTGTGAATCAGCTCATGTTTGCAGGGAATTTGGGTACCTATAATCGACCTCGGTTATCACCAAAACGTTTTTCCGGTGATAAGAACTTGAATATCAGGATCACACTCCTCTCAGCGGGAATAAGGAAAATGAAAATGAAAGCAAAGTGGCTCCCGATCGCTGCAGCAGTAACCGCAGCCCTGGCTTCCCAAGCCGCCTTCGCCGTTGATTTCCACGGCTACATGCGTTCAGGTGTCGGTGTTTCCGACAATGGTGATTTGCAGATCAATGCCAAAAACAAAGTTGGTCGTCTGGGTAACGAAGATGATACATATGGCGAGATCCAGCTGGGGCAGGAAGTTTACAACAAGGACGATAAAACCTTCTATGTAGACTCCATGTTTACCATGAAGACTGATTTCCAGAGTCGCGATTGGGAAGATACATCTAGCGACGCATCGAACTTTGCGCTGCGCCAGTTTAACGTACAAGCCAAAAACCTGTTTGGTGGCGGCGAAACTCTCTGGGCTGGTAAGCGTTTCTATCAGCGTCATGACATTCATATCTCCGATACCTACTACTGGGATGTATCCGGTGCCGGTGCTGGCATTGAGAACATTTCCGTGGGGCCCGGCAAGCTCTCTGTTGCGGTTACTCGTAATGACCCGTGGGAAGCCGTGACCGGTAGCAGTGATACTATCGATACCAACGTCTTTGATATTCGTTATGCGGGAATTCCGCTGTGGACTGATGCGACATTGGAAGTTGGTTATGACTTTGCAATGGCCAATCCGACCGACGAGCAAGACCAGCTGAACCCGGATATCAATGACGGCCACATGCTGACTGCCGAACTCACTCAATCTATGCTGGGTGGTTTCAACAAGACTGTAGTTCAGTACTTTATTGATGGTCTCGCTGCTCAAGGTGTCAGCTATGGCTCTGGTTCTGGTAGCGGTCTGCAGTCTAATTCCAGCAGCGGTGATGGCTTCCGGATCATCAACTGGGGTGTTCTGCCCGCCGGTGAGAAAGTTGAGTTTGGCCATCAGCTGATTTACGCACAGGCTAGCGATTTTACTGAATGGGGCACCCAGTACGACGACAAAGATACCTTCTCTGTTGTTGTTCGCCCGATGTATAAATGGACTGATGTCATGAAGACCATTGCCGAAGTGGGCTACTTCAAGGATCATGAAACTCAGAAGGGTGCATCTGAGACATCTACTGATGGTAGCAAGTTCACTCTGGCACAGGCTTGGTCTGCGGGTTCTGGCTTCTGGGCTCGTCCTGAAATTCGGGTATTTGCCTCCTATGTTCAGCAAGATGGGAAATTCCGTACTGATAGCAACGGAGTTAATCAAGACGATGCTTGGAACTTCGGTGTACAAGCGGAAGCTTGGTGGTAATCTCACCATCACCTGATATCGAGTCGCCCCCGCTTGTCGGGGGCTCTTTTTTTCAAGATGGCGTGTAGGGCTTACAGATGAAATATACCAAGGTAGCGTTGACGGTTTTGTGTTCCACTTTGATGACGGCATGTACGTCTCTTGAGGAAACTGTAGCTCCCACCCAGGAGTACAAGACTATCCTCGATAGTCGTTCCAATGCACTGCAGCAGCTTGGTGCTGCAAGTGTGTGCTGTAACAGCCTTAGTGGTTTGACGTATCAGCCGCTGACAGCTGACCAGAAGCGTATTGTGGCCATTGATGGCAACTCTCCGGTGTTCACCTTCCCAGAAGGGAAGAGCTATTTTGCTGCTTTCAAGTTACCGAGCAACTCAGGCGATCTCAAAATTACCGTAGCGGGTCTGATCGATAAGACATTGTTCAACCCCACGGTGTTGCTGCTGGACTCCCAGTTCAAACCGACCCGTACCATAGGGTCAGACATCATTACCTACAAGCCTGCGCGCATGTTGGATGGGGACCGGGTAGAGGGGGTCTTTACCGTCGATCGTTCCTATGTCGGCAACCCAAACAACGAATCTTACATGGTGATCTTTACCACACAGGCAACCTTGAGCCAGACCACGCAAGCCATGAGCCCATCCAAGCTGATGGCAAAGTCCTTGAGTGTGCAGGACTATGGTGCCAAGGATCCATTGATCCCTCACTCCGCATGGGGGGTGCTCACGCTTGAAGTAGAAGACATGAGCGCGAGCAAGTTGGGCGATAACTTCTATAAACCGGTTTACCAGGAAGCAATTGATGCTAGTACACCAATCGTGAACCCGACGCCGAACAAGTTGACCGTGCCGGCTGCGACGGCGGCCACCACGGCAGCCGTTGCCGCAGCGCCGAGCAAGCCGGCTCCCGCCATGCTGAGCGAGACCGAGAGCTTCTACAACGCCCAGATCGAGAAAGCGGTGAAGGCCGGTGATATCGACAAGGCGATGCAGCTCGTGAATGAAGCCGAGCGTGCCGGTTCAACCAAGGCGAAATCGGTCTTTATTGATGCAGTGAAACGTTCACAGAAGAACTAAATATCTCGGTTTATTAAAATCGATATTTATTGGAGGCTTCCCTTGTTGGAGGCCTTTTTAATCGGTAGACTGGATAATATAAATCCGCAATAAGTTACATTTAGTTACAGTGGGTATCGTTGGGTATTATTTGGTTTCTTTGTGATTTATTTTGAAGTGATTTATTTCTTTTTGCGGCGAAGCTATAACAATACGAAATAATATTCAAGACAGTCCCCTCTCTGCTTATTTATTATCTTGTGATCTCTCCTCCAAATTTATTATTCCCTTGTTTCCGACAGAGGCATTTCCACCTCCGCTGGGTTATATTCTGCTGGTCAAAATAAGCAACCCGGAAAACGCATTTGGCGCAGTGACGGATGAAGCACATCGTCATCAATAAACTGCCCTGAGTCGTTGTCGGAAAAAAATCCATTCAGGAGCGCACACATGTTAAAAAATGCTTTCTCTAATCTGCAAAAGGTCGGTAAGGCGCTGATGCTGCCCGTATCGGTCTTGCCCGTTGCAGGTATTCTGCTGGGGGTGGGTGCTGCCCACTTCAGCTGGTTGCCGGAAATCGTCTCCCAACTGATGGAGCAGGCCGGTGGTTCCGTATTCGGCCAGATGGCTCTGCTGTTCGCCGTGGGCGTCGCCCTTGGCTTCACCAATAACGACGGTGTTTCCGGCCTGTCCGCCATCGTCGGCTACGGCATCATGACCGCCACCCTGACTGTGATGGCGCCTGTGATGGGTGTCGAGAAGATCGATACCGGTGTGCTGGGTGGTATCCTCGCCGGTGGCGTGGCTGCCTGGGCGTTCAACCGCTTCTACAAGATCCAGCTGCCAGAGTACCTCGGCTTCTTCGCTGGCAAGCGCGCCGTGCCCATCATCACCGGTTTTGTTTCCATCGGTCTGGGTGTCGTGCTCTCCTTCATCTGGCCGCCGATTGGTGGTGCCATCGGTGCCTTCTCCGACTGGGCTGCCAACCAGAACCCGGTCCTGGCCTTCGGTATCTACGGCGTGGTTGAGCGCTCCCTGATCCCGTTCGGTCTGCACCACATCTGGAACGTGCCGTTCTTCTATCAGGCTGGTACCTGCGTCAACGCCGCCGGTGAAACCGTACACGGCATCATGACCTGCTTCCTGACTGCTGATGACGTTTCCCGTGCTGCCGGCAACGGCTTCGGTCAGCTGGCGGGTGGCTACCTGTTCAAGATGTTCGGTCTGCCTGCTGCCGCGTTTGCCATTGCGCACTCCGCCAAGCCGGAAAACCGCGCCAAGATCGTAGGTATCATGGCTTCTGCTGCCCTGACCTCCTTCCTGACCGGTATCACCGAGCCTATCGAATTCTCCTTCCTGTTCGTGGCCCCGGTTCTGTACGCCATCCACGCCCTGCTGGCCGGTCTGGCATACGTGCTGACCAACATGCTGGGTGTCGTTCACGGTCACACCTTCTCCAACGGCTTCATCGATTTCGTGGTGCAATCCCCGCGTGCCGACAACATGCTGCTGCTGGTGGGTCTGGGTCTGGTCTACGCGGTCATCTACTACGTGGTCTTCACCGTGGTCATCCGTGCCATGAACCTGAAAACCCCGGGTCGTGAAGACGAAGCTGCCCAAGAGTCCTCTGCCGGTCAAAGCAAGGACGAGATGTCTGCTGCACTGGTCTCCGCCTTCGGTGGCAAAGAGAACATCACCTCTCTGGACGCCTGCATCACCCGTCTGCGTGTCGGTGTGAAGGATGTGGCCAAGGTTGACCAGGCTGGTCTGAAGAAGCTGGGCGCCGCCGGTGTGGTGGTGGCGGGTTCCGGTGTACAAGCCATCTTCGGCACCAAGTCCGACAACCTGAAAACTGAAATGGACATCTGGATGAAGAGCAACTGATTGTCGCTCCAATATCCGAGTTCCGAAAAGGGAGGCGCAAGCCTCCCTTTTTGCTGGGTTGCGTTTGGTGGCGGGACATGTGCGGGGGCTTTCCTGGCGGCGCCAGCATGGTGTGACCCAATGAAAAAGGCGCCCCTGGGCGCCTTTGCTGCATCAGACCGGCTTAAAGCTTTTCGAGATCCCGTTCTATCTCGCTGATCTTGTTCTGCACCACTTTTTCCAGATGACGCAAGTCGCGCAGTATTTTCTGCTTGATGTCCGGATCGGCGGAAGGCTGGCCGCCCTGGGTCAGATTGTCCAGCTCATCCACCACGTATTTGAGGTTGGCGTTGATCTCGGTGACATCTTTGTACTCATGGGTCCCCGAGTCGACCAGCATGGTCTTGCGCTGGCGGGGGTATTTGAATTTGACGCTCTTGGCGAAGAATTCACCCTTCTGCTTCTTGAAATAGATCTTGAGGATGTCGTGGTTGGCTTCCTGGCGCAGGGTGTAGCTGTCCACCGAGGTGGGTTCCTGGATCCCCAGGCTCTTGAGATTCTCGTACATCGGGCTTCCTTGGTTTGAAACGATCCTGACCCCTCTATCTTACCCGAGTCCGGACGCCTTGCCTGTGACAGGCGCGCCAAATTCAAATTGGTGTCAAAAAGGTCTTCTTTAATCAATGAGCCAAGGGGAGGGGTGAACGCCTTGCCAGCACTGCCATAAGCGGTATCGTCTCATGGGGGGGTGCAGTGCTGGTGGGGCAGGGGAGTTGGCGTCCACCCATGAGAGCGGGCATGAAAAAGGGCACCAGAGGTGCCCTTGATGACATCGGCGTGGATTACTCGTCGATGGAGCGCAGCAGGGCGTTGATGCCGACCTTGGCGCGGGTCTTGGCATCCACCTTCTTGACGATGACGGCGGCGTAGAGGCTGTACTTGCCGCACTTGGAGGGCAGGGAGCCGGAAACGACCACGGAGCCGGCCGGGACGCGGCCGTAGTGGATTTCACCGGTTTCGCGGTCATAGATGCGGGTGGACTGGCCGATGAAGACCCCCATGGAGATGACGGAGCCCTCCTCGACGATCACCCCTTCAACCACCTCGGAACGGGCACCGATGAAGCAGTTGTCTTCGATGATGGTCGGGTTGGCCTGCAGTGGCTCCAGTACGCCGCCGATGCCGACGCCGCCGGAGAGGTGCACGTTCTTGCCGATCTGGGCGCAGGAGCCCACGGTGGCCCAGGTGTCGACCATGGTGCCTTCATCGACGAAGGCGCCGATGTTGACGTAGGAGGGCATCAGCACGGTGTTCGGGGCGATGAAGGAGCCTTTGCGCGCGGTCGCGGGCGGCACGACGCGTACACCGGCAGCCTTGAACTGCTCTTCGGTGTAGTTGGAGAACTTCAGGGGAACCTTGTCGTAGTACTGGGCATCGTCGCCCTTGATGATGCCGTTGTCGTTGATGCGGAAGGAGAGCAGCACGGCCTTCTTCAGCCACTGGTGGACGACCCACTCGCCGGCAATCTTCTCGGCAACCCGGGCTTTGCCGGAGTCCAGCAGGTCGATGGCTTCCAGAATGGCGGCCTTGGTGGCGGCATCGACGGAGCCGGGGGTGATGGAGTCACGGCGCTCGAAGGCCGCTTCGATGGTCTGTTGCAACTGGGTCATGACAGGTTTCCTTTATAAAATTCTGTTTGTTGTATCACACTTTTCCAATCGTTTTTAAGGGCTCTCGCCGATTTCTTCAGAATCAGGGCGATTTATTGTACTTGAGTGGTCCAACCATTTGTTCTGATTGAGGAATCAATACGTCAAAAAGCCTCTTTCGAGGCTTCATCCGAGCGTGTCAGGCGCTCTCGCCAAGCGGTTCCTGGGGGTTGAGCTGATTGACCAGCCTCTCCTCGAGGGCTTGCTGCTCCTCCGGGTTCAGCGGCTCTCCGGCCAGGGTGGTGAGGCTGAAGAAGTCCTCCACCCGCTCACCGATGGTGGTGATCTTGGCGGCATGGAGGGAGAGGCCGCACTGCTGGAACACGGCACCGATACGGGCCAATAGGCCCGGAGTGTCCAGGGCCGTCAGCTCCAGCAGGGTGTGGCGGTTTTCCCCCTTGTGGGGCAGGAAGACCACCCTGGTCGGCACGCTGAACTGGCGGTGGCGTCTGGACAGGGGCTTGCTGCGCAGCACCAGCTTGCCCGGCTCCTGAAGGGCTTTCTCCAGCGCCTTCTTGATGGTGGCGGTACGGTTGGGGCTGATGGGCTCGCCGTTCGGTTCCAGCACGATGAAGGTGTCGAGCACGTAGTCGTTGCGCGAATTCATGATCTGGGCGTCGTGGATGCTGAGGTTCTTCTGATCCAGTGCCGAAGCCACGGTGGCAAAGAGGTTGGGGGTATCGCGGCAATAGATGAACACCTCGCTACCGCCCCGTATGGGATGCTTGCCGATGAGCACCAGGGGGGCCGGGTTGTCACCGTGGGCGATGATCTTGCGGCAGTGCCAGGCGATCTGCTCCGGGCTGTGGCGCAGGAAGTAATCGGCCTTGAAGTCGTTCCAGAGGGCGGTGACCGCCTCCTGTGGCACCTCGCGCTGGGTCAGGATCTGCCTGGCCTGGCGCTGGTTTTCACGGATCTTGAGGCGCATGTCCGGCGGGTTTTCCAACCCCTGGCGCAGGGCCTTTTGGGTGGCGAAGTAGAGTTCGCGCAGCAGGGTGCCCTTCCAGTCGTTCCACAGACTGTCGTTGGTGGCACAGATGTCGGCCACGGTCAGGCAATAGAGCAGGTCGAGGTGCAATTCATCCCGCACCTTCTGGGCGAAGTCGGTGACCACGTCCGGGTCGTAGATGTCGCGGCGCTGGGCGGTGACCGACATCAGCAGATGGTGGCGCACCAGCCAGGCGACCAGTCGGCTCTCGTAGCGATCCAGCCCGTGCAACTGGCAGAACTCCAGCGCATCCACGGCCCCGAGTTCGGAATGATCGCCACGCCTGCCCTTGGCGATGTCGTGGAAGAGGGCGGCGATGCTGAGCAGCTCGGGCTTGCGCAACTGGGTGAACACCTCGTGGCAGAGCGGGTGAGTCTGGCGGCTGGCTGGATTCGGGAAGCGATGGATGTTCTGCAGCAGCCGATGGGTGTGCTCGTCCACCGTGTAGGCGTGGAACATGTCGAACTGCATCTGGCCGACGATGAGGTTCCACTGGGGCAGGTAGGCCGCGAGGATCCCGTACTTGTGCATCAGGGTGAGCGGCTGGCCGATGCCGTTGGGGTGGCGCAGGAGCGCCATGAAGAGACGACGGCACTCGGGTAGATCTTGCAGCCAGCAGTTGAGGGTGCGTCTGGCCTCGCGCAACTGGCGCAAGGTGGCGGAGTGGATGCCGGCAATCTCCGGGTGCTGGGCTATCTGGTAGAAGAGTCGCAGGATGGCGGCAGGATCCCGGCCGAACAGCTCGGAGTCCACCGCATCGATGAGGCGGCCGCGCAGCTGGAATTCGTCGCTGATGCGGCGCATGTCCATGGCGGTGTTGCCAAGAATGGCCTCGTCAAAGAGTTGCAGCAGCATCTCGTTGAGCTCGGCCACCCGTCGCACCGTCTGGTAGAAGCGCTTCATCATCTGCTCGACCGGGCCGTTTCCTTCCCCCTCGAACCCCAGCATCTGGGCCACGGTGCGCTGGCGGTCGAACAAGAGGCGGTTGTCCCCCTTGTTGATGGCCATGTGCAGGGCGAAGCGCACCTTCCACAGGAAATTCTGACAGTCGAGCAGCTCCCGGTACTCGGCCCGGTTGAGAAAACCGTGGCTGGTCATCTCGAACAGGGTGGTGGCGCCGAAGTGGCGTCGGGCGACCCAGGCCAGGGTCTGGATGTCGCGAAGACCCCCGGGATTGTTCTTGAGATCCGGCTCCAGCTTGTAGGCGGTGCCGAGAAACTGCTGGTGGCGCAGGGCCTGCTCTTCGCGTTTGGCACGAAAGAAGGCTTCGCTCGGCCAGAAGTGCTGGGGCTGGGTGGCCGCCTGCAACTGCTCGAATCCCACCAGGCGACCCGTGATGTAACGGGCCTCGATGAGGTTGGTGGCAACCGTGATGTCGTTGCGACCCTGCTCGATGCACTCGGCCACGTTGCGCACCGCCTGGCCCACCTCCAGCTTGAGATCCCACAAGAGGGTGATGAACTCGCCGATGCGAAGCCCCAGCACCTCGTCCAGTTCATCTCCTTCGTAGAGGATCAGCAGGTCGATATCGGAGTGGGGATGGAGTTCGCCGCGGCCATAGCCGCCTACCGCGATCAGGGTGAGCTCGGTCCTGTCGAAGCCGAACTTGTGCCAGAGCCTGGTCAGCAGCGCGTCCATGTATTCGGAGCGGGTGGCCACCAGTTCGATGATGTTGTCACCGGCGTCGAAACGCTCATGCAGCCAGGCGAGAAAGCGGCTCAGATACTCCTTGCAGTTGTCACGGGTGAGCTGATCGTCTGGGAGCAGATGGGGAGAAAGCAGGCTGGCATCCATGGCATGTCACACTCTCGGTCGGGCCGGGTAAAGAGCAACCCCGGCGCGCGGCCGGGGTTGAATGTCAAACGTGGCGGATAAAACGCTCGATAGTGTCGTCGGGGCGCAGGGTCAGGACCTCGCAGCCATCCTCGGTCACCAGCAGGGTGTGCTCCCATTGGGCGGAGTCGCCGCCGTCCTTGGTGGTCACGGTCCAGCCATCCTTCGGATTGACCTTGCAGTGGTACTTCTTGCTGTTGACCATGGGCTCGATGGTGAAGCACATGCCCGCTTTCAGCTCCAGCTTGCCGCCGTTGCGGTAGTGGAGTATCTGCGGCTCTTCGTGGAACTCGGCACCGATGCCATGGCCGCAGTAGTCGCGTACCACGGAGAAGCCTGCCTGCTCGACGATGGGCTGGATGACAGCGCCGATCTCGGTGATGCACATGCCCGGGCGCACCCGCTTGATGGCGGCATAGAGGCTATCCTGGGCCACCTTGCAGAGCTGGCGGCGCAGGGGGGTGGTCTGGCCCACGATGAACATGGCGGAGGTATCGCCGTGATAGCCATCCTTGATGACGGTGATGTCCAGATTGATGATGTCCCCTTCCCGCAGCTTCTTGTGGTTCGGGATGCCATGGCAGATGACATCGTTCACCGAAGTACAGATGGACTTGGGGAAGCCGTGGTAATTGAGCGGCGCGGGGATGGCCTGCTGCACGTCGACGATGTAGTCGTGGCAGAGGGTATTCAGTTCGTCTGTGGTGACGCCCGCCTTGACGTGGGGGGCGATCATGACCAGCACGTCGGCGGCCAGCTGGCCGGCGACACGCATTTTTTCAATCTCTTCCGGTGTCTTGATTTTAATGGACATGGGATCTCTCTTGGGGCCTGATTGCGCATCCTGCCGATGCCCAACAACCAGGTAATGAAAAATAGATGCGTTTGCAATCAGGGCGAAATTTTATCCCCAACCCCCGTTTACTTCCAGTGTGATCGTCATCGCAACGTCATCAGGCGGTCGCACCATGGTCCGGGATCCATTTTTAGCACCCGGGCTGGTGGTGTCATGACCAAAGTTATGGTATAAAGCGCGCCGGAATGGGGAACTCGTGTCCTCATACCATCACCCTTACTCAACAACACACACACATCGACACATATGCCGGGGTGCCTTAACGGGTCGGTTATATGGGATGTGTGGAGGCCTAACCCCAATACAGAGGTATAAAATGGCTAAAGTTTCTATGCGCGACATGCTGCAAGCCGGCGTTCACTTCGGTCACCAGACTCGTTACTGGAACCCGAAAATGAAGTCCTACATCTTCGGCGCCCGCAGCAAAGTTCACATCATCAACCTGGAAAAAACCGTTCCGATGTTTGACGATGCCATGAACTTCATCAGCTCCGTAGCTGCCAAGAAAGGCAAGGTACTGTTCGTAGGTACCAAGCGTGCCGCGTCTGAAGCCGTCAAAGAAGCCGCTGAGCGTTGCGACCAGTTCTATGTTAACCACCGCTGGCTGGGCGGCATGCTGACCAACTGGAAAACTGTTCGTCAGTCCATCAAGCGCCTGAAAGATCTGGAAACCCAGAGCGAAGACGGTACCTTCGACAAGCTGACCAAGAAAGAGGCGCTGATGCGTACTCGCGAAATGGAAAAGCTGGAGAAGAGCCTGGGTGGTATCAAGAACATGGGCGGCCTGCCTGACGTTCTGTTCGTTGTCGATGCCGACCACGAGCACATCGCTATCAAAGAAGCCAACAACCTGGGTATCCCGGTAGTTTCCATCGTTGATACCAACTCCAACCCGGACGGCGTTGACTATGTCATCCCGGGTAACGACGACGCTATCCGTGCCGTACAGCTGTACCTGAACGCTGCTGCTGACACCGTTCTGGAAGCCCGCGAGCAGGACATCGTTGTTCAAGCCGAACAAGATGGCTTCGTTGAAGCTGAGTAATTGATAAGGACTGAAAAGCCCTTATTAACCAAGCTGATGTAATTGGTTAGCAGGGGCCCTTGTGGCCCCTGTTTCTTGTCAATTCAAGACCGAGGATACTGGACATGGCAAACATTTCTGCCGCCCTGGTAAAAGAACTGCGCGAGCGCACCGCCGCTGGCATGATGGATTGCAAAAAAGCGCTGGAAGAAGCCAACGGTGATATCGAGCTGGCTATCGAGAACATGCGTAAATCCGGTCAGGCCAAGGCCGCCAAGAAAGCTGGCCGTATCGCCGCTGAAGGTGTGATCTTCGCCCGTACCGAAGGCAACGTTGCCGTCATGATCGAGCTGAACTGCGAGACTGACTTCGTTTCCAAGGATGCCGGTTTCCTGGCCATGGGTCAGAAGATCGTCGAGATCGCTGCCACCCAGAAAATCGCTGACGTTGACGCGCTGAAAGCCGCCGACTTCGGCAACGGCGAGTCCGTCGAGCTGACCATCACCAACCTGATCGCCAAGAACGGTGAGAACATGAACCTGCGTCGCGTGATGCTGGTTGAAGGTGACAACCTGGGCACCTACGTTCACGGCTCCCGCATCGGTGTTATCACCAAGCTGGTTGGCGGTACCGACGAGCTGGCCAAAGATCTGGCCATGCACGTTGCTGCCAACAGCCCGCAATTCGTCAAACCGGAAGACGTGTCTGCCGAAGTCGTTGCCAAAGAGCGCGAAATCCAGATCGACATCGCCATCAACTCCGGCAAGCCGAAAGAGATCGCCGAGAAGATGGTTGAAGGCCGCATGAAGAAGTTCACCGGTGAGGTTTCCCTGACTGGTCAACCGTTCGTGAAAGATCCTTCCATGACCGTTGCCGAGCTGCTGAAGAAAGAAGGCGCTGACGTTGTTTCCTTCACCCGTTTCGAAGTGGGCGAAGGCATCGAGAAGCAAGAGACCGACTTTGCTGCTGAAGTAGCAGCCCAGATCGCGGCCGCTCAGAAGGCCTAATCGAACCGGTTTTTCCGTTTCCCCAGACCGCGACTTATGTCGCGGTCTTTATATGACCAGGAATCAGTGACATGAGTACCAATCCCAAGCCTGCATACAGACGTGTTCTTCTGAAGTTGAGTGGTGAAGCCCTGCAAGGATCCGAGGGTTTCGGCATTGATCCGGCGGTGCTGGAACGGATGGCCCAAGAGATCAAAGAGCTGGTTGAGCTGGGTGTTCAGGTCGGTCTGGTCATCGGTGGCGGCAACCTGTTCCGTGGTGCCGGCCTTGCCAAGGCAGGCATGAATCGCGTGGTGGGTGACCACATGGGCATGCTGGCGACCGTCATGAACGGCCTGGCCATGCGTGATGCCCTGCATCGTGCTTATGTGAATGCCCGCCTGATGTCGGCCATCTCCCTGCAAGGGGTCTGCGACTCCTACAGCTGGGCCGAAGCCATCAGCCAGCTGCGCGCCGGCAAGGTGGTGATCTTCTCTGCCGGTACCGGCAACCCCTTCTTTACCACTGACTCGGCAGCCTGCCTGCGCGGTATCGAGATCGAAGCCGACGTCGTGCTGAAAGCCACCAAGGTCGATGGCGTGTTCACCGATGACCCGGTCAAGAACCCGGATGCCGTGCTCTATCAGGAACTGAGTTATGATGAAGTTCTTGAAAAAGAACTCAAAGTGATGGATCTTGCTGCTTTTACCCTGGCCCGCGACCACGATCTGCCGATCCGGGTGTTCAACATGAACAAACCGGGCGCGCTGCGCCGCGTGATCATGGGTGAGCCGGAAGGTACCCTGATCCACCAGGCCAGCAAGTAAGGCAAGTGTGAGCCCCAGGCTCGCTTGTCCATTACGCCAGTCAACAAGATAGATACGAGCCGCCTGTCGGCTCGTTCGCCAAAAGGAAAACCACTGTGATCAACGAGATTAAAAACGACGCCAAGGACCGCATGGGCAAAAGCGTAGAGTCGCTGAAGACCCAGATGTCCAAGATCCGTACCGGCCGTGCTCACCCGAGCCTGCTCGACGGCATCCAGGTGGAGTATTACGGTGCTGCCACTCCTCTGAAGCAGTTGGCCAACGTGGTGGCAGAAGATGCCCGTACTCTCTCCATCTCCATCTTCGATCGCTCCATGATCCAGGCGGTGGAAAAAGCCATCCTGACCTCCGATCTGGGCCTGAACCCGTCCAGCAACGGCCAGACTCTGCGCGTGCCGCTGCCGCCGCTGACCGAAGAGCGTCGCCGTGATCTGACCAAGATCGTCCGTGCCGAAGCCGAAGGTGCCCGGGTTGCCATTCGCAACATCCGTCGCGATGCCAATGCCGACCTGAAAGCCCTGCTGAAAGAGAAAGAGATCTCCGAAGACGACGACCGTCGCGCCCAGGAAGAGATCCAGAAGCTGACCGATACCTTCATCAAGCTGGTGGATGACGCCCTGGTTGTGAAGGAAAAGGAGCTAATGGAAATCTAAGCCTCCGACAGGTATATTACGAGCGCCGTGTAGTGCCCCTGCACGGCGCTTTTGTCTTTGTGGGAGAAATGAATGTCGCTTTTGGCAGCGCTAGGCGATAGCGCCAGCTCGTCCTTGCCCCGTCACGTCGCCATCATCATGGATGGCAATGGTCGCTGGGCCCAGAACCGCGGCAAGATGCGGGTTTCCGGGCACAAGGCGGGCGTGAAATCCGTGCGTGAGGCCGTGGCCTTTGCCGCCCGTGCCAAGATGGAGGCGCTGACCCTGTTTGCGTTTTCCAGCGAGAACTGGCGCCGTCCGGAAGGGGAAGTCAACGCCCTGATGGAATTGTTCATGACGGTGCTGGGTCGCGAGGTGAGCAAGTTGCACAGCAACGGCATTCGCCTTCGGGTGATTGGCGACACTGCCCGTTTCAGCGAGCGGCTGCAGGCCAAAATCGCCAAGGCCGAGGCCCTGACCGCCAACAATCAGGGATTGACCCTCAATATCGCCGCCAACTATGGCGGTCAGTGGGACATCGCCCAGGCGGCCCGGACCCTGGCACGGGCCGTGGCTGCGGGTGAACTCGATGCCGAGGCGGTCGATGAGGCGGCATTGGGTCGTCATGTCTGCATGGCTGATCTGCCCCCCGTGGATCTGTTGATCCGCACTGGCGGGGATCATCGCATCAGCAACTTTGTCCTGTGGCAGCTCGCCTATGCCGAACTCTATTTTACCCCGGTCCTGTGGCCTGATTTTGACGAGGCCGAGTTCAGTGGGGCAGTTGCCTCCTTCGTTGCTCGCGAGCGTCGCTTCGGGTGTACGGGTGAACAGATCCGGGAATTGATCGCCGCGCAACAGACCGGCTAAACCCCGCTCCCAAGAGAGAGGTTTCTTTTGCTAAAACAACGAATTATTACCGCATTACTGTTAGTACCCCTGGTGTTGGGGGCGCTGTTTTTTCTGCCGTTGAAATTCTTTGCCCTGCTCGCCGCCCTGGTCTTTCTGCTGGCCAGCCGTGAGTGGAGTGCCTTCGTCACTGCCCAGCCGCAACAGTGGTTGCCGCTGGTGTTCTGTCTGCTGCTGGGGGCCAGCCTCTTCTGGGTGCCCGTGGAGCAACTCTGGATCCCCCAACTGCATCCGCTGGTGATGGGCGTGCTCTGGACCGCTGTCAGCTGGTGGCTGCTGGGGCTGCTGCTGGTGCTGCGCTACCCGCAAAGTGCCAGGCTGTGGCGTGAATCCATCTGGCTCAAATCCCTGTTCGGTCTGGTGACCCTGGTTCCCTTCTTCTGGTCCCTGGTGGCCATTCGCGGTTACAACTTCTACCACGACCCCATGATGGGAGCCTGGATACTGCTGTTCGTGATGGGACTGGTCTGGGCGGCAGATTCTGGCGCGTATTTTTTCGGCAAGGCGTTCGGCAAACACAAGCTGGCACCGGCCGTGAGCCCGGGTAAAACCATCGAAGGCATGCTGGGTGGGCTGTTTACCGCCAGCCTGCTGGCCATCGGCGTGACCTGGTTCATGGGCTTCGTGCCTGCCAAGATGGGCACCGTGCTGCTCTGTTCTCTGCTGGCGGTGCTGGCCTCCGTGCTCGGCGATCTGGCCGAGAGCATGTTCAAGCGGGAAGCCGGCATCAAGGATTCCGGCACCCTGTTGCCGGGCCATGGGGGCATTCTCGATCGCATCGACAGCCTGACGGCGGCGCTGCCCGTCTTCCTGCTCAGCTACCTGTTGCTCGGTCCGGAGTTTTGATGTTTCGCGCACTGATGATCCCGGGAGCGTCCCGCTCCATCAGTCTGTTACCCAATCAGGAGTCTTGATGCAAAACCTGGTGATCCTGGGAGCGTCAGGCTCCATCGGTCAGAGCACCCTCAAGGTACTGCGCCACAACCCCGGGCGCTGGCAGGTGCTGGCGCTGACCGCTGCCCGCAGCGTGGATGCCATGCTGCGCGACTGTCTCGAATTCTCCCCCCGGTTCGCCGTCATGGTGGACGAAGGCGCCGCCAGCGATCTGGCGGGTCGGCTCAAGGCTCACGGCAGCACCACCCGGGTGTTGTCCGGTCAGGCAGCCCTGTGCGACGTGGCTGCTCACCCCGATGCCCACAGCGTGATGGCGGCCATTGTCGGTGCGGCGGGTCTGGCACCCACCATGGCTGCCGTGCGCGCCGGCAAGCGCATTCTGCTGGCCAACAAGGAGGCGCTGGTGATGTCCGGCGCCTTCTTCATGGAGGCGGTGCGCGAGCACGGTGCCGAGCTGCTACCCATCGACAGCGAACACAACGCCATCTTCCAGTGCCTGCCGGTCGACGTGCAGCGCCAGCCCGGTTTCTGCGATCTGGCCGGGGCGGGGATCAGCAAGATCCTGCTGACCGGCTCCGGCGGACCTTTCCGCTATGCCGATGTGGGTGAACTGCACCATGTCACCCCGGCGCAAGCCATTGCCCATCCCAACTGGTCCATGGGGGCCAAGATCTCGGTGGACTCCGCCACCATGATGAACAAGGGGCTGGAGTACATCGAGGCGCGCTGGCTGTTCAATGCGGCCCCCGAGCAGATCCAGGTGGTGATCCACCCCCAGTCCGTCATTCACTCCATGGTGCAGTACAAGGATGGCTCCGTGCTGGCCCAGCTCGGCAACCCGGACATGTGCACTCCCATTGCCCACGCTCTGGCTTATCCGGAACGGATTGAGTCCGGTGTGGAACCTTTGGATTTCTTCAGTGTCGGAGAGTTCAGCTTTATCCGGCCCGACTATGAGCGCTATCCCTGTCTGGCGCTGGCCATGAGGGCGTGCCAGCAGGGGCAGGGGGCGACCACCTCCCTCAATGCCGCCAACGAGGAGGCCGTCGCGGCTTTTCTTGCAGAGCGGATCGGATTTATGGATATTGCCAGAGTCAACGAATCCGTCATGGCCGAGCTGGGCAGCAGTGCTGCCGGCTCTCTGGCGGATCTCATCGCCCTGGACGGTACGGCCCGAGCCCGTGCCCAGCAACTGATAAAGGAGCTTGCCGTATGAACGGACTGTGGTGGCAGCCAGCCCCTCTCCATGCTCTCGAGCGCAGGACTGGACATGACCGCGAGGTACGCGGCTGATGGGCGGGCTTCTGTGGAATATCGGCGCCTTCATCGTGGCCCTCGGGCTGCTGGTGGCGGTGCATGAATTTGGCCACTTCTGGGTGGCTCGTCGTTGCGGCGTCAAGGTGGAGCGCTTCTCCATCGGCTTTGGCAAGGCCATCTGGCGTCGCCTTGGCAAGGATGGTACCGAATACGTGCTGGCCCTGATCCCCCTTGGCGGCTACGTCAAGATGCTGGATGGCCGGGTCGACGCACTCAAACCTGGGGAGGAGGTGCAGGCCTTCAACCACAAGAGCGTCTGGGCCCGGATGGCCATCGTCGCGGCCGGCCCCATGGCGAACTTCGTGTTCGCCCTGTTCGCCTTCTGGCTGATGTTCATGATAGGGGTGCCGAGCGTCAAACCCGTGGTGGGCGAGGTGCGTCCCGCCTCCATCGTGGCAGAGGCCGGCATCCTGCCAGGCATGGAGATCGTCGGCGTCGGCGGCGAGGAGACCGGTGACTGGGAGAGCGTCACCTACGCCCTCATCAGCCACCTTGGCGATGACTCGGTCCAGCTCAAGCTCAAGGCGGCCAACACCAGCTATGCAGTGGACAAGACCCTGCAGCTGGCAGGTTGGAAATTCGATCCGGACAAAGAGTCACCCATCGGGAGCCTCGGGATAGTGCCCCTCGGTGGCAAGGTGCTGCCCGTGGTGGAGGCCGTGGTACCGTCGAGCGCCAGCGAGAAGGCCGGCCTTCAGATAGGGGATCGCATCAAGGGGGTCGATGGAGAGGCCATCACCGAATGGGCCCAGTTTGTCGAGCGTGTCCAGCAGTCACCGGCGCAGCCGCTGCAGGTGACGGTGGAGCGCGGGGGAAGCGAGATGACCCTGACCCTGACCCCGGATGGGAAGAAAGTGAAGGGCCAGCTGGTCGGTTTTGTGGGCTTGTCGCCGCAACTGGTTCCATTACCGGATGAGTATCGAACTCTGTTACAGTATGGGCCTTTGCAAGCCCTGTGGCATGGGGTCCAGAAGACCTGGAGCCTGATCACCCTGACCTTCGACATGATAGGCAAGCTGATCGGTGGCATTGTCTCTTTGGACAACCTGAGCGGCCCCATCTCCATCGCCAAGGGGGCCGGCAGCAGCGCCGATTACGGGTTGGTCTATTTCCTCGGATTCCTGGCGCTCATCAGCGTCAACCTGGGGATCATCAACCTGTTCCCCCTGCCGGTGCTCGATGGTGGCCATCTGGTCTATTTCCTCATCGAGGCGATCACCGGCAAGCCGGTATCGGAAAAAATTCAGGAAGTTGGGTTCAGGATAGGCGCCGCCATTCTGATGTTACTGATGGGCATTGCGCTGTTTAATGATTTCGCTCGCCTCTGAGGCCAGAGCATCAACAAGGACACATAAGAACAAAATGGCTGTTAAAAAAGCATTGGTGTTGAGTTGCCTGCTGGGGGCCAGCTTCCTGGCTCAGGCTGCCCCGGCCTCTTTTGTGGTGCAAGACATTCAGGTCGAGGGCCTGCAGCGGGTGACCCTGGGTGCCGCCCTGTTGAATCTGCCGGTGCGGGTCGGTGATTCCGTCGACTCCGTGTCCCTGGCGAACGCCATCAAGAAGCTCTATGCCTCCGGCAACTTCGAGGACGTCAAGGTCTATCGCGACGGTCAGGTGCTGCAAGTGGTAGTCAAGGAGCGCCCGACCATCTCCAGCATCGAGTTCTCCGGCAACAAGGATATCAAGGAAGAGCAACTGACCCAGAGCCTGGAATCCTCCGGGATCCGCGTGGGTGATCCGCTGGATCGCACCGTGCTGAGCTCCCTCGAGAAAGGGCTGGAAGATTTCTACTACGGCGTGGGCAAGTACTCCGCCAAGGTCAAGGCCATCGTCACCCCGCTGCCGCGCAACCGGGTCGACCTCAAGTTCACCTTCGTGGAAGGGGAAGCGGCCAAGATCCAGCAGATCAACATCGTCGGCAACAACGTCTTCCCGGAAGAGAAGCTGCTGGCCCAGCTCTCCCTCAAGGACGACGTGCCCTGGTGGAACTTCACCGGCGATCAGCGCTACCAGAAGCAGAAGCTGGCCGGTGACATCGAAGTGCTGCGCTCCTACTACATGGACCGCGGCTACATCCGCTTCACCCAGGAGTCCACCCAGGTCTCCATGACCCCGGACAAGAAGGGGGTCTATGTCACCCTCAACGTCAAGGAAGGGGAGCAGTACAAGGTTTCCGGCATCCAGCTCAAGGGCGACCTCATCGACCGCGGCGGCGAGATGAAGGGCCTCATCCCCATCGAGGCGGGCAGCGTCTACTCCGCCAGTCAGGTGACCCATACCGAAGAGGTGCTCTCCAAGTTCCTCGGCCGTTACGGCTACGCCTATCCGAAAGTGGTCACCTTCCCCCAGATCAACGACCAGACCAAGGAAGTGGAGCTCATCGTCAACGTGGAGCCGGGTCCCCGGGTCTATGTGCGCAACATCAACTTCAGCGGCAACGTCACCACCAAGGACGAAGTGCTGCGTCGCGAGATGCGCCAGATGGAGGGCACCTGGCTCTCCTCCGACAACGTCGAGCAGTCCAAGACCCGTCTCAACCGCCTCGGCTTCTTCGAGACCGCGGAGGTTGACACCAAGCGGGTGCCGGGCAGCGATGACCAGGTCGATCTGGACTTCAAGGTCAAGGAGCAGCCGGCGGGGTCCATCAACGCCGGTATCGGCTACGGCACCGAGTCGGGTCTGAGCCTGCAGGCGGGTCTGCAGCAGGACAACTTCATGGGGACCGGCAAGAAGATCGGCATCAACGCCAGCACCAACGACTACTCCAAGAGCGTCGACCTGAGCTATAACGACCCCTACTTCACCGTGGACGGGGTGAGCCTGGGCGGCCGTCTCTACTACAACAAGTTCAGTGCGGCCGACGCCAACATCGTGGACTACGAGAACACCACCGTCGGTTTCCGTCTCTCCAGCGGCTTCCCGGTCAACGAGAACAACCGTCTCGACTTCAGCCTGGGCTACGAAAACAACAAACTGTCCCAGCCCAACCCCTATGTACAGGTGGACGAGTTCTGGAAGGTCTACAACGGCAATCTGGATGGCGACAACCGCATGGTGTTCAACACCGTGGACGTCACCGCCGGCTGGACCCGCTCCACCCTCAACAAGGGTCAGTTCCCGACCTCCGGTGACCGCCAGCGGGTGAACGCCAAGGTGACGGTGCCCGGCATGGATCTGCAGTACTTCAAGCTCAACGCAGAAGATGCCCACTACTTCCCGTTTGATGCCGATCACAAATGGGTCATGCTGGCCAAGGCCCGTGCCTCCTACGGCGATGGCTACGGCACCAATGGCGATTACGAGCACGTTCTGCCGTTCTTCGAGAACTACTACGCCGGTGGCTTCGACACCCTGCGTGGTTTCAAGAGCAACACAGTCGGTCCGAAGGCGCTCTACTACTACAACTTGAGTGGTAACGACGTCATCCAGGGCACTGACAGCTCGGTCGGGGGCAACGCCCTGGCGGTGGCCTCGCTGGAAATGATCGTGCCGACGCCCTTTGCCTCCGAGACCTATCAGCCCCAGTTGCGGACCAGCTTCTTCATCGACGCCGGTTCCGTGTGGGATACCCACTTCGACTACAGCCAGTATCAGAACCGTTGCTTCAGTGGTTGCAACTATCTGATGGACTACTCCGACCCGAGCAACATCCGGATGTCGACCGGCCTGTCGCTGCAGTGGCTCTCTCCCATGGGCCCGCTGGTGTTCGTGCTGGCAAGACCAATCAAGAAATACGAAGGGGACGACACCGAAGTCTTCTCCTTCAACATCGGCCGTACCTTCTAAGGGGAGCGGACGCCCCCCCGCCATGGCGGGGGAAGCATGATGGGTCGCGCGTTTGCGTGCCTCACCAGGTAACAAGACGATCTCGTGGATCGCTTGCACAATCAGGTAAATCAGGTAGCCCTCGACCGAGGGACCAAGGAGTAAGTGTGAATAAAGCGTTGAAAGTAGCTGGTTTGAGCTTTGCACTGATGGCTGCCGGCATGGGTTCTGCCTTCGCTGAGACCAAGATTGCCGTGGTCGACATGGGCGAAGTCTTCCAAAAGCTGCCCCAGCGTGAAGCCGTTGCCAAGAAGCTGAAGGGCGAGTTCGAGCCGCGCATGCGTGAACTGCAGAAGCTGGAGTCTGACGGTCAGGCACTGGTCGAGAAGTTCAAGAAGGACGAAGCCTTCATGAGCGCCGAACAGAAGAAGCAGAGCCAGGAGAAGCTGGCCAAGCTGCAGATGGAATTCAACCAGAAGCGTCAGGCGTTTGAACAGGACAACGGTCGCCGTCAGTCCGAAGAGCGCAACAAGATCCTGACCAAGGTGCAGGCTGCCATTGACGCCATCGCCAAGAGCAATGGCTACGATCTGGTGCTGGAGCGCAACGCCGCCCCTTATGCAGCCAGCAAGCTGGACATCTCCGGCCAGGTTATTTCTCAGGTTAGCAAGAGCAACTAATTGATGGCATTCACTCTCGCACAGCTGGCCCAGCAACTGGGGGCCGAGGTCCATGGGGATGGGACCCGGGAAATTCGCAAGGTCGCGACACTGGAAAAAGCCGGGGAGGGGGAGATAGCCTTCCTGTCCAACAAGAAGTACCGGCATTTTCTGGAGCAGAGCAAGGCCACTGCCGTGCTCATCACCGAGGCAGACCTGCCGTTTTGCCCCACCAACGCCCTGGTGCTCAAGGACCCCTACGTGGGCTTTGCACGGGTTGCCCAACTGCTGGACACCACCCCGCAGCCGGCCATGGATATCCATCCGAGCGCCGTCATCGCGGCTGACGTGCAACTGGGCGAGAGAGTGGCCATCGGTGCCAATGCGGTGATCGAATCCGGCGTCGTGCTGGGTGACGATGTGCGCATCGGCCCGGGCTGTTTCGTTGGCAAGGATACCCGACTGGGAGCGCGCTCCCGGTTGTGGGCCAACGTCACCCTCTATCACAACGTGACCCTGGGCACGGACTGTCTGGTACAGGCCGGCACCGTGATCGGGGCAGACGGTTTCGGTTATGCCAACGAGCGCGGCGAGTGGATCAAGATCCCCCAGCTTGGTGGCGTGACCATCGGCAACCGGGTCGAGATCGGTGCCTGCACCACCATCGACCGCGGTGCGCTGGAAGATACCCGCATCGCTGACAACGTCATCATCGACAACCAGTGCCAGATCGCCCACAACGTCGAGATCGGCTACGGCACTGCCGTGGCGGGCTCCACCGTGATGGCCGGTAGTCTCAAGGTCGGCAAATACTGTATCATTGGTGGTGCCTCCGTCTTTAACGGGCACATGGAGATCTGCGACCAGGCCACCGTCACCGGCATGGCCATGGTGATGCGTCCCATCACCGAGCCCGGTATCTACTCTTCCGGCATCCCCCTGCAAACCAATAAAGAGTGGCGCAAGACCGCCGCCCGGGTGATGCGTATCGAAGAGATGCACAAGCGGTTGAGCAAGCTTGAGAAAAAGCTGGATCAAGAATAATCACGATTGGTATAGGGTACTGTTTTGACTACTGAAAAGAAGAGCCTGGGCATCCAGGAAATCATGGATCTGCTGCCCCACCGTTATCCGTTCCTGATGGTGGACAAGGTGGAAAACTACGAGATCAGCGATGAGCGCAAGACCCTGCGCGCCATCAAGAACGTCTCGTTCAACGAGCCGATCTTCCAGGGCCACTTCCCGGCCAAGCCGGTCTTCCCCGGCGTGCTGATCCTGGAAGCCATGGCCCAGGCCACCGGTATCCTGGCCTTCACCATGGTGGGCAAGCCGTCCCCCAACGAGCTCTATTACTTTGCCTCCATCGACAATGCCCGCTTCAAGCGCCCGGTGGGTCCCGGCGATCAGCTGGTGCTGGATGTGGAGTTCCTGAAGGAGCGTCGCGGCATCGCCAAGTTCACCGGTGTCGCCACCGTCGACGGTGAAGTGGTCTGTACTGCCGAACTGATGTGCGCCAAGCGCGAGGTATAACCGTGATCGATCAGACTGCCATCATCCACGACACCGCCATCGTCCATGAGTCTGCCGTCATCGGCAAAGGGGTTGAAATCGGCCCCTTCACCGTCATCGGCGCCGAGGTGGAAATCGGTGACAACACCTGGGTGAGCTCCCACGTGGTGATCAAGGGCCCGACCAAGATCGGTCGCGGCAACAAGATCTTCCAGCACACCTCCATCGGTGAGGATTGCCAGGACAAGAAGTACGCCGGCGAGCGCACCTTCCTCGAGATCGGCGACAACAACGTGTTTCGCGAGAACTGCACCGTGCACCGCGGCACCACCCAGGACCAGAGCCTGACCAAGGTGGGTAGCGGCAACCTGTTCATGGTCAACGTTCACGTGGCCCACGACTGCATCATCGGTGACAACTGCATCTTCGCCAACAACGCCACCCTGGCGGGCCATGTGCACATCGGTGACTTCGTGATCTTCGGCGGTCTGTCTGCCATTCACCAGTTCGGCCGCGTCGGCTCCCACGCCTTCGTCGGCGGCTGCGCTGCCCTGAACAAGGACGTGCCGCCCTACGTGATGGCCGCCGGCAACTACGCCAAGCCTTTCGGGGTCAACTCCGAAGGCCTGCGTCGTCGTGGCTTCAGCGCCGAGGCGATCTCTGCCGTCAAGCGCGCCTACAAGGAGATCTTCCGCTCCGGCAAGACCATTGAAGAGGTGTTGCCCGTGCTGAGCGAGATGGCCCAGAGCGAACCTGCCATCCAGCTCTATGTGGATTTCCTCAAGGACAACGAGCGCGGGATCATCCGTGCCTGATCCCATTCGCATCGGCATCGTCGCCGGAGAGACCTCCGGCGACATCCTGGCCGCAGGGCTGGTGCGCGAACTGCAAGCCCGCTACCCGGATGCGCAGTTCGAAGGGATCGCCGGGCCGCGGATGCAGGCTCTCGGCGTGAAGGCGCTGTTCGAGATGGAGGAGCTCTCCGTCATGGGCATCACCGAGGTGCTGGGCCGTCTGCCCCGCATCCTCCAGGTACGCCGCGAACTGCTGCGCCACTTCATCGCCAATCCCCCCGACATCTTCGTCGGTGTGGATGCACCGGATTTCAATATCGGGGTGGAGCTGAAACTGCGCCGCGCCGGTATCAAGACGGTCCACTATGTCAGCCCCTCCGTCTGGGCCTGGCGTCAGGGCCGCATTCACAAGATCAAGGCCGCCACCGACATGGTGCTCGCCTTCCTGCCATTCGAGAAAGCCTTCTACGACCGTTTCGATGCCCCCTGTCGCTTCGTCGGCCACACCATGGCGGACGACATTCCCCTGGTCCCGGATCAAGGGGCGGTGCGCGAGGCCCTCGGCATCGATCCCGCCCGTCGCTGGCTGGCGGTGCTGCCGGGGAGCCGCACGGCGGAAGTGGGCTTCATGGCGCCGGTCTTCCTCGAGGCGTGCAAGCACCTGACGGTTCACAACCCGGATCTCGGTTTCATCGTGCCTCTGGTCAACCAGAAACGGCGCGAGCAGTTCCTCGCCATCAAGGCCGAGGTGGCCCCGGAGCTCGACATGGTGCTGCTGGACGGCCAGGGCCGCGAGGCCATGATTGCCGCCGACGTGGTGATGCTCGCCTCCGGCACCGCGGCCCTCGAGGCCATGCTGGTGAAAAAGCCCATGGTGGTGGGTTACAAGCTCAAACCCTTCAGCTACTTGCTGGCCCAGTGGCTGGTGAAGACGGATTATGTCTCCCTGCCGAACCTGCTGGCGGACAAGATGCTGGTGCCCGAGCTCATCCAGCACGAGTGCACCCCGGCCAACCTGGTGGAAGAGGTGAGCAAGCTGCTGGACCATGACAACAGCGAGCTCATCGCCACCTTCACCCGGTTGCACGAGAAGATCCGCTGCAATGCGGATGTGCAGGCAGCGGAAGCGGTTGCCGCGCTGCTGGAACGCTAGTGGGCTCTGCCTGTGTGTCAGGCGTGATGTTGTGCTGATACTGGCCCTGCGGGGCCGGTTTTGATTCAAGGCTATGAGATGACGATCGATATTCCCGAAGACAAGCTGATTGCCGGGGTGGACGAAGTGGGTCGCGGCCCCCTGGTGGGTGACGTGGTCACCGCCGCGGTGATCCTGGATCCTGCCAATCCCATCCTTGGCCTCGCCGATTCCAAGAAGCTCTCCGAGAAGAAGCGGCTCGCCCTGTTTGGCGAGATCAAAGAGAAGGCGCTGGCCTATGCCATCGGCCGCGCCAGCCCGGCGGAAATCGACGAGCTCAACATCCTGCACGCCACCATGCTGGCGATGCAGCGCGCCGTGGCGGGGCTCAAGGTGACGCCCGAGCTGGTCTTCATCGACGGCAACCGCTGCCCCAGATTGCCGATGGAGGCCCGCGCCGTGGTCAAGGGTGACAGCCTGGTGGCCGCCATCAGCGCCGCCTCCATCCTCGCCAAGGTGACCCGGGACGCCGAGATGACCGAGCTGGACAGCCGCCATCCCGAGTACGGTTTCGCCCGCCACAAGGGCTACCCGACGGCGGAGCACCTCGCCATTCTGGCCGAACGGGGCCCGCTGCCCGAATACCGTCAGAGCTTCAAGCCGGTGCGCCGCGCCCTGGGGATCGAATAACCGATGCCGATCTGTCTGAACGATTTCTGCTTGCGCAATGAGAGGGCGTGACCATGGCTGATCCCCGCTTCATCCACCTGAGGGTGCACTCCGACTTCTCCATGGTCGACGGCCTGCAGAAGATCGGTCCCATCGTCTCCGCAGCCGCCGCCAACAACATGCCGGCCCTGGCCCTGACGGACCAGATGAACATGTGCGGCCTGGTGCGCTTCTACGGCTCTGCCCACGGCAAGGGGATCAAGCCCCTGGTCGGGGCGGATTTCTGGGTGCAGAGCGACGAGCTTGGGGACGAGCAGTTCCGCCTCACCCTGCTCGCCATGGACAACGACGGCTACCAGAACATCACCCTGCTCATCTCCCGCGGCTATCAGCGCGGTCATGTGCAGGGGCGCCCCGTCATCGACAAGGCCTGGCTTGGCGAACATGCCAAGGGGGTGATCGTCCTCTCCGGCGGGCGCGAGGGGGATGTGGGCAAGTTCCTGCTCAAGGGCAACCGCCAGATGGTGGAGCATTGCCTCGCCTTCTACCAGACCCATTTCCCGGATGCCTACTACCTGGAGCTGCTGCGTACCGGCCGCCCGGACGAGGAGGTCTACCTGCACATGGCGGTGGCCATTGCCAGCGAGTTCGAACTGCCGGTGGTGGCCACCAACGAGGTGGTGTTCCTCACCGCCGATGACTTCGATGCCCACGAGATCCGGGTCGCCATCCACGACGGCTACACCCTGATGGACAAGCGCCGACCGCGCCGCTACAGCCCCCAGCAGTACCTGCGCAGTCAGGAGGAGATGGCGGAGCTGTTTGCCGACATCCCGGAAGCCCTGGAAAACACGGTGGAGATCGCCAAGCGCTGCAACGTGACGGTGCGCCTTGGCGAGTATTTCCTGCCCAACTTCCCCACCGGCGACATGACCACCGAAGACTTCCTGGTCATGAAGTCGAAGGAAGGGCTGGAGGAGCGGCTGGCCTTCCTGTTCCCGGATCCGGCGGTGCGGGCCGAGCGTCGTCCCGAGTATGACGAGCGTCTCGACATCGAGCTCAAAGTGATCAACCAGATGGGCTTCCCGGGTTACTTCCTCATCGTGATGGAGTTTATCCAGTGGTCCAAGGACAACGGCATCCCCGTCGGTCCGGGCCGGGGCTCGGGGGCGGGGTCGCTGGTGGCCTATGCCCTCAAGATCACCGACCTGGATCCGCTGGAATTTGACCTGCTGTTCGAACGTTTCCTGAACCCCGAGCGGGTCTCCATGCCCGACTTCGACGTCGACTTCTGCATGGACAGGCGCGACGAGGTGATCGATCACGTCTCCGAGATGTACGGCCGGGAGGCGGTATCCCAGATCATCACCTTCGGCAGCATGGCGGCCAAGGCGGTGGTGCGGGACGTCGGCCGTGTGCTGGGCCACGCCTACGGTTTTGTGGATCGCATCTCCAAGTTGATCCCGCCGGATCCGGGCATGACCCTGGCCAAGGCGTTCGAAGCCGAGCCCAAGTTGCCGGAGCTCTACGAGCAAGACGAGGAGGTCAAGGACCTCATCGACATGGCCCGCCGCCTGGAAGGGGTGGTGCGCAACGCCGGCAAGCACGCCGGTGGCGTGGTGATCGCGCCTACCAAGATCACCGACTTCGCGCCGCTCTATTGCGACGACGAGGGGCATCATCCGGTCACCCAGTTCGACAAGAACGACGTGGAGTACGCGGGCCTGGTGAAGTTCGACTTCCTGGGGCTGCGAACGCTCACCATCATCGACTGGGCCCTTGGCATGATAAACCCCCGTCTTGCCAAAGAGGGCAAGCCGCCGGTCGACATCGCCGCCATCCCCATCGACGACAAGAAGTCGTTCGCCCTCTTGCAGCGCTTCGAGACCACGGCGGTGTTCCAGCTCGAATCCCGCGGCATGAAGGACCTCATCAAGCGGCTGCAGCCCGACTGCTTCGAAGACATGATCGCGCTGGTGGCCCTGTTCCGCCCGGGCCCGCTCCAGTCGGGCATGGTGGACAACTTCATCGAGCGCAAACACGGCAAGGAGGCCATCTCCTACCCGGACGAGAAGTGGCAGCACGAAAGCCTCAAACCCATACTCGAGCCCACCTACGGCATCATCCTCTACCAGGAGCAGGTGATGCAGATCGCCCAGACCCTGGCGGGGTATACCCTGGGTGGCGCGGACATGCTGCGCCGGGCCATGGGCAAGAAAAAACCCGAAGAGATGGCCAAGCAGCGGGCGGGCTTCGAGGAGGGGGCGGTCAAGAACGGCGTCGACGGCGAACTGGCGATGAAGATCTTCGATCTGGTGGAGAAGTTTGCGGGCTACGGCTTCAACAAGTCCCACTCCGCTGCCTATGCGCTGGTCTCTTACCAGACCCTCTGGCTCAAGACCCACTTCCCGGCGGAGTTCATGGCGGCGGTGATGACCGCGGACATGGACAACACCGACAAGATAGTGACCCTGGTGGACGAGTGTCAGCGCATGGGGCTGACCGTGATCCCGCCGGACGTCAACACCGGTCGCTACCGCTTCAGCGTCAACGAGGACGGCCACATCGTCTACGGCATCGGCGCGGTGAAGGGGGTAGGGGAAGGGCCCATCGAGGCGATCCTGGAGGCGCGGGATCGGGACGGTCCGTTCCGCGATCTGTTCGATTTCTGCAACCGGGTCGACATCAAGAAGCTCAACAAGCGGGTGATGGAGAAGCTCATCCTCTCCGGCGCCATGGACAGGCTCGGCCCCCACCGCGCCGCCCTGATGGCGACCCTGGAGGAGGCGATGCGCGCCGCCGAGCAGCACGCCAAGGCCCAGGCGGTGGGGCAGGTCGACATGTTCGGTGTGCTCACCGAAGAGATCGACGACGTCAAGAAGGCGTTCGCCAACGTGCCGCACTGGCCTGACAAGGTGTGGCTGGAAGGGGAACGCGAGACCCTGGGGCTCTACCTCACCGGTCACCCCATCAACCAGTACAGCAGCGAGCTGCGGCGCTACACCTCGGGCCGACTGTGCGATCTGCATCCCACCTCCCGGGATACGGTGACCACGGCGGCGGGGTTGGTGATCGCGGCGCGCAGCATGGTGACCAAGCGCGGCAACAAGATGGGGATCTTCACCCTGGACGACAGATCCGGCCGTCTGGATGTGACCCTTTTCAGTGAAGCGCTGGAAAAATACGAAGAATTGATGCAAAAAGACCGTATTTTAGTGGTTTCTGGACAGGTCAGCTTTGATGACTTCTCCGGTGGCCTTAAAATGTCGGCCCGCGAGTTGCTGGATATCAACGATGCGAGGGAGCGTTTTGCCAGGGCAATCCGCATCTCCCTCGATGAACAACGCATTGACGAGCGCTTTTTCCCGCGTTTGTGCGAGATTTTGGAGCCCGCCCGTGCCGGAGTCTGTCCGGTTCAGGTAAACTATCGTCGCCCCGGTTCCCGGGTGCGATTGACGCTCGGTACCGAGTGGCGGGTGACGCCCACCGATCAACTGATAGATGACTTGC
This sequence comes from Aeromonas sp. QDB18, assembly GCF_027705325.1. Classification (NCBI taxonomy): domain Bacteria; kingdom Pseudomonadati; phylum Pseudomonadota; class Gammaproteobacteria; order Aeromonadales; family Aeromonadaceae; genus Aeromonas; species Aeromonas sp. QDB18. The sequence goes on along the minus strand of NZ_JAPDBQ010000001.1, from coordinate 15,304 downwards.
GAGTCCTGCTTGGACGAGAGCGGGTTGAATTGGTTTTTGATTAGAGGATCTATTGTCCCTATGAGTCTTTTTCTGGATTTTGAACAGCCGATCGCCGAGTTGCAGGCACAGATCGATGAACTGCGCCATGTGAGCGAGCAAAACAGTGCCGTGGATCTCAGCGAAGACATTCGCCGGCTGGAGAAGAAAAACGAAGAGCTGACCAAGAAGATCTTCGGCGATCTGGGGGCCTGGCAGGTATCCCAGATGGCACGTCATCCCCAGCGCCCCTACACCCTCGACTACATCGAGCAGATCTTCACCGATTTCGACGAGCTGGCCGGGGATCGCGCCTATGCCGATGACAAGGCCATCGTCGGCGGCATCGCCCGTCTCGACGGCGAGCCCGTGATGATCATCGGTCACCAGAAGGGTCGCGAGACCAAGGAGAAGATCAAGCGCAACTTCGGCATGCCGCGTCCGGAAGGGTACCGCAAGGCCCTGCGCCTGATGGAGATGGCCGAGCGCTTCAAGATGCCGATCATCACCTTCATCGACACCCCGGGTGCCTACCCTGGCGTCGGTGCCGAGGAGCGTGGCCAGTCCGAAGCCATCGCCCGCAACCTGAAAGTCATGGCCGGCCTGACCGTGCCGGTGGTCTGCACCGTGATCGGTGAAGGCGGCTCCGGCGGCGCCCTCGCCATCGGCGTGGGCGATCGGGTCAACATGCTGCAGTACTCCACCTACTCCGTCATCTCCCCGGAAGGGTGCGCCTCCATCCTGTGGAAGAGCGCCGAGAAGGCCTCGGTGGCGGCGGATGCCATGGGCATTACCGCCCAGCGCCTGAAGGAGCTGAAGCTCATCGACAACATCGTCGAGGAGCCCCTCGGTGGTGCCCACCGCGATGTGGAGAAGATGGCCAAGCACCTGAAAGCGCGCATCAAACAGGATCTGGATGCCCTGCGCCCCCTCGACAGCGAGCAACTGCTGGAGCAGCGCTACCAGCGTCTGCTGGGTTACGGCTACTGCTGATCTGGCGCTTCCAATAAAAAGTCCCCGCATGCGGGCAATGCTGTTCAGATAAGCACTTTTTTGACTGATTATTCATAAATTGGATTTGAATTGAGGGGGCAAGGCTGTGTCCAGTCGATCTTCCTCCAGCCTTTATCCAGCGGGGCTTGCAATAGAAAGAGGGAGGCATCATGCCTCCCTCGCTTTTTTGTCCTGATACTACGTGGACTGGAACTCAAATTCTCTTAAGTGAACAGCATTGCCCGCATGCGGGGACTTTTTTTATGGGCGACGTTTGTGGGGGGACGCCGGGGGCGGGTCTCAGGGGGCGGTCAACGCCCGGTGCATGGGGGCGGAAGCACGCCCTCCGGCAGGGCTCAGGGCCCGCCACTCCCGCCACAGCAGCCAGCACAGGGGGGGCGTCAGCAGCAGCACGGTGGCGGGCTGGGCCATCAAGACCCCGTCGCGTCCCCACCAGAGGGGCAGCAGGAAGATGAGGGGCAGCAGCAGCACCGTCTTGGCCACGGAGATGACGAGGGCCTGGCGGGTGCGGGCCATGGCCTGCAACAGCACGATGCCGAACATGACGATCCCCTCCAGGGGCAGGGCAGCGAGGTTGAGGGTCAGGCTGCTGATGGCGGCGGCGAGCAGCTCTGCGTCCTGATCCCCGGTGTAGAGCATGGCGACCGGCTGCGGCAGCAGCTGGACAATCAGCCAGACCCCCAGGCCATAGACCAGGGTGATCTTGAGCCCCATCGCCATCAGGAACTGGAGGTCGCGATGGCGCCCGGCCCCGGCTGCCTGGCTCACCAGGGGCTGGATGCCAAACGCCAGTCCCTGCAGGATGACGATGAAGACTGCCTCCGTGTATCCCGCCACGGTGAAGCCCGCCAGATCCTTGACCGTACCGTGCACCATCAGCTGGCTGTTGTGCAGCAGCAACAGCAGCCCCAGGTTGAACTGGGCGATGAGGCTCGGCAGCCCGGTGAAGAGCAGGCCGGGCATGGCCGGGAAGCGGGGCACCAGCTGGCGCCAGGTCAGCCGCAACCGGGCGTGGCGGGTGAAGAAGTACCCCAGGCCGAGCAGGCTGACCATGGCCTCCGAGAGGAGGGTGGCCTGGGCCGTGCCGGTGAGGCCGAGCCCGAGCCGGCCCACCATTATGTAGTTGAGCAGGATGTTGAGGAGGGCGCCGCCGCTCACCAGTACCATGGCGAGGCGAGGGCGGCCGTCGTTGCGAAGCAGGTAGGGCACCGCCAGGTTGCTGGCGAGCAGCAGGGTGCCACCGCCAATCCAGGTGAGGTAGTCGCTGGCCTGCTGCCAGGTGTCGGTGCCGGGGGCCATTCCCAGGGCCTGCAGGATATCGGTGTGCCAGTGGTGCAGCAGCAGCGGCGCTACCGTGCCCAGGATCAGCAGCAGCCAGAGGGCGCTGACCAGAGCCTGGCGGGCCAGAGCGAGGTTCCTGGCGCCCTGCTGGAAGGAGATGGCGGTGGCGGCCCCCATGGCGATCATGGCGGCGAGGCCGATGAGCACCATGATGACCGGATAGACCAGGTTGATGCCGGCAAGGCCGGCGGCCCCCACGTAGTGGCCGACGAAGATGCCGTCTACCAGGTAGTAGGCGCCGGAGACCAGCATGGCCATGACGGAGGGGAGGGCATAGCCCCAGAAACGGCGGGCCATGGCCCGTTGACGCAGGCGGAAGTAGGCGGACATATCTGTACTCGGGAAAAGGGCCGGAATCGAGCAGACAGTCTAGTTTCTTATGGTTTAATTGATAATCAGGCTTTCATTTGATGAATTGCTGAATAAATTTCATCAATCAACGGATCCTGTGATACTCCTTCAGCATGTCGATCAGGGCTCGCAGCCCTTGCCCCAGCTGGTGCCGGCCCGGATAGAAGAGGTTGAACCCGGCAAAGCTGGGGCTCCAGTCATCCAGCACGCTCACCAGCCGCCCCGATGCCAGGGCGTCGAACACCTCCCCTTCGTGGCAGTAGGCGAGCCCGAGCCCCGCCTCGGCCGCCCCCAGGTAGAGCGCAGGCGTGCTGGTGGTGAGCGGGCCCGTCACTTCGATCTCCAGCAGCTCCCCCTCGGCGGCAAAGGCCCAGCGATAGTGGTGATGGGGCGTGAGCCGGTAGCCGATGCAGTCGTGCTGGCGCAGATCCGAGGGGTGGCGAGGGGTGCCACGCCGCGCCAGATAGTCGGGGGAGCCCACCACCAGATAGCGCTGCTGCGGGCCCAGGGGAACCGAGATCATCTCCTGGGGCAGCAGGTCGCCGTAAAAGAGGGCGGCGTCGTAGCCATCCTCGATGAGGCGGGGCATCAGCTCCAGTTCCTCCACCTCCACCTGCATGCGCGGGTAGCTCACCAGATAGTCGATGAGTACCGGGGCCAGCACCTCCTGGATGGCGGCTCGGGGGGCACAGAGCCTGAGCCTGCCCACGGGTTCGCCCGCGTGGCGCGTCAGCTCCGCCAGCGCCGCCTCCAGCTGCCCCAGGGTTGGCAGCACCTGGGCCAGCAGCCGTTCGCCCGCTTCGGTCGGCACCACGGCCCGGGTGCTGCGATTGAGCAGCCTGACGGCCAGGCGACTCTCCAGCCCTTTGAGGGCATGACTCAGGGCCGAGGCGGAGACCCCGAGCTCGAGGGCGGCCTTGCTGAAACTGCGGTGACGGGCGACGGCGGCAAACACGGCCAGCTCGGCGAGATCGGTGCGGGAGAGGGTCATGGTCGGTACGCAGAAAAGGGGCGGACACAAAGGGTACGCCATGGGGCGACGGGAGACAATCGGGGGGCAATGAGGGGGTTGTGACAAAATTGTTGCGCGTTTCAAGGGTGAGGTGGATCACACCAAAAAGTTTATATGTTAAAAAAAAATCGCAATATGGCGATTCAAGTGTGATCTGAAGCGACGGAAAGGCGATTCCAATCAAACTTTGGTTGATTAATTCAAATAAACGCTGTGATTAATAGGGCCTTTTAACTAGAGTCATCTCATCGGATGAGGTGAGCGTTATCCCGTTGTTAACGAGCGAGCACGATCCCCTCTGTATTACGACTCCCCGCCCGTGTTTGTTGCAATCAGGTTGCCACAGGGAGTGGCGGCCGGATGGCCGGGGCGGAGGAACAAACAGGACGAATAGCTGGAGTTCCAGGGAAAGGAACCGGGCCCAGGCCCACTGACAAGTTAAGATCCCACTTTCCTTGATGACAGGAATACCCCTATGTCTGACATGAACATTGCAGTTGAAGGCAGCTTGAGCAAAGCCTCCTCCCGTGGCATCAACAAGGCCGACGTGGTCTGGATGCTGGGTCTGTACGGTACCGCCATCGGCGCCGGTGTCCTCTTCCTGCCGATCAATGCCGGTGTCGGTGGCCTGTGGCCGCTGGTCGCCATGCTGATCCTGGCCCTGCCGCTGACCTTCTTCGCCCACCGTGGCCTGACCCGCTTCGTGCTGTCCGGCTCCACCCGTGACGGCGACATCACCGAGGTGGTGGAAGAGCACTTCGGCAAGACCGCAGGCAAGTTCATCACCCTGCTCTACTTCTTCGCCATCTACCCCATCCTGCTGATGTACTCCGTGGCCATCACCAACACCGTCGAGAGCCTGATGGTGCACCAACTGGGTATGACGGCACCTCCCCGTGCCATCCTCTCCCTGGTGCTGATCCTGGGTCTGATGGCGATCGTTCGTCTGGGCGGCCAGGTCATCGTCAAGGCGATGAGCGTGCTGGTCTTCCCGTTCGTGGTCACTCTGATGGGCCTGGCGCTCTACCTGATCCCGCACTGGAACGGTGCCATCATCACCGAAGCCCCGGCGCTGGGTGAGGCCTTCAATGGCGACTTCATCAAGACCCTGTGGCTGGCCATCCCGGTGATGGTGTTCTCCTTCAACCACTCCCCGATCATCTCCTCCTTCGCGGTGGACAACAAAGGCCGCTACGGCGCCAACGCCGAGAAGAAGTGCAGCAACATCCTGCTGGGCGCCCACGTCATGATGGTGATGACGGTGATGTTCTTCGTGTTCAGCTGCGTGCTGAGCCTCTCCCCGGCTGACCTGGCGGCGGCCAAGGAGCAGAACATCTCCATCCTCTCCTACCTGGCCAACCACTTCGACAACCCGGTGATCGCCACCGTGGCACCGCTCATCGCCATGGTTGCCATCAGCAAGTCCTTCCTGGGTCACTACCTGGGTGCGCAAGAGGGCATGAACGGCCTGATGGCCAAGTCCCTGCGCGAGAAGGGCAAGAACGTCGACGTCAAGCAGCTGAACAAGGTGACCGCGGTCTTCATGATCCTGACCACCTGGGCCGTGGCCACCATCAACCCGAGCATCCTCGGCATGATTGAAGATCTGGGCGGCCCCATCATCGCCATGCTGCTCTTCCTGATGCCGATGTACGCCATCGCCAAGGTGCCGGCCATGCGCAAATATGCCGGCAACCTCAGCAACGGCTTCGTCACCCTCATCGGCCTCATCGCCATGTCCGGTATCATCTACAAGCTGATTGCCTGATGACAGCGTTCATCCCTGTGAGAAAGCCGCCCCCCGGGGCAATGCTGTTCAGATAAGCACTTTTTTGACTGATTATTCATAAATTGGATTTGAGTTGAGGGGGCAAGGCTGTGTCCAGTCGATCTTCCTCCAGCCTTTATCCAGCGGGGCTTGCAATAGAAAGAGGGAGGCATCATGCCTCCCTCGCTTTTTTGTCCTGATACTACGTGGACTGGAACTCAAATTCTCTTAAGTGAACAGCATTGGCCCCCCGGGGCGGTTTTTTTATGGGCACAAATGCTTAACAAAGCGGTGGTGGCGGCCTAACATGGCGGGATGTTTTTCTAGACGGGACAACAGGATATGTCTGGGTTGAAAAAGGATCTCGGGCTCTGGCAGGGGATGGGGCTGCTCGCCACCTCCCTGCTCGGTACCGGGATCTTCGTGGTACCGGCCACCGCCGCCTCGCTGGCGGGAGGGGCGTCGCTGTGGGCCTGGTTGCTGCTGATTGCCCTGGTGCTGCCCATCGCCTTTACCTTCGCCCGCCTCGGGCGGCGTTATCCCCACGCGGGGGGCGCCCCCCATCTGATTGGCCTCGCCTTTGGCAACGGCGCCGAGCGCTTCTCCGCTTTCCTGTTTCTGGCGGTGCTGCCGGTGGGCCTGCCTGCCGCCCTCACCATCGCCGCCGGTTTCTGGCACGCCCTGTTCGACATGGGGGAGTGGACCCTCTGGGGTATCCAGCTGCTCACCCTGCTCGGGGTCTTTCTGCTGGGGCTGCGGGGAGCGCGCTCCTCCGGCAACCTGCAACTGCTGATCGCCCTGGCCATTCTGGGGCTCACCCTGCTTATCTGGGTCAAGGGGGATCTCAGCTGGCGCGATGCCGCCCAGCCTCTGCCAACGGCGAGCGAATGGCCCGCCATGGGCTCGGCGCTGGCGGTGATGTTCTGGTGTTTCGTGGGGCTCGAGGCCTTCGCCCACATGGGGGAGGAGTTCAAGCGGCCAGAGCGGGACTACCCCCTTGCCCTGCTGGGGGGCGTGCTGCTGGCGGGGCTCATCTACTGGGTTCACTCGCTGGTGGTGCTCAAATATGACCTCTACGGGGACGAGGCGACCAATGCCACCGCCATTCCGGCCCTGCTCTCCCTGTTGTTCGGCCCCACCGCCAAGTGGCTGGTGGCGGTGCTGGGCTATCTCTCCTGCTTCGCCAGCATCAACATCTACCTGCAAGGTTTTGCGCGCCTTATCTGGAGCATGGCGCGGGAGGGCAAACTGCCGGTCTCCCTCTCTCGCCTCTCGGCCCGGGGCGCTCCCCTGCATGCCCTTGCCTGGGTGCTCGCCATCTGTTTCGTCTCCATCACCCTGATCCTCTGGCTGCGTCTGCCCCTCGATGCGCTGATCCGCTACGCCAATGGCAACTTCGTGCTGGTCTATCTGCTCTGCATGGCGGCCGGCTGGCGCTTGTTGTCGGGGACCGGCAAGGGGCTGGCGGGCCTCAGCGTGCTGCTCTGCACCCTGGTGCTGCTGGCCCTCGCCACTCAGGTGCTCTATGCCGTCGTGCTGAGCCTGGGGTATGGCGGCTTCTCCCTGTGGCGGCGCAGACGCCGCCGCTCGGCGTCCGATGAGGGTGTCTGCGCCATCAAGTAACTCCCGAAAAAAGCCCCGCAGTGCGGCAATGCTGTTCACTTAAGAGAATTTGAGTTCCAGTCCACGTAGTATCAGGGCTAAAAATGAGGGAGGCATGATGCCTCCCTCTTTCTATTGCAAGCCACGCTGGATAAAGGCTGAAGGAACATCGACTGGAAACAGCCTTGCTCCCCCAACTCAAGTCGCATTTATGAATAATTAGTCAAAAATGTGCTTATCTGAACAGCATTGCCGCAGTGCGGGGCTTGTTGTTGCGGGTCACAGGCTGGCGGGCAGGTCGCTGCGCAAGATGGCGTAGTGGCGCAGGGAGATGAATCCATCCCCCTTGCGCTCGCACTCCCGCGCCGTGCCCTCGTAGTGAAAACCGGCCCGCTCCAGCAGGCGGGCGGAGGGGCGGTTGGGCTCCTCCACCACTGCCAGCAGCCGGTGCAGGTCGGTGGTGCGGTAAGTGAGCGGCAGCCAGAGTTGCAGCGCCGCGCTCATCACCCCCTTGCCCCAGTGTTCGGGATAGAGCCAGTAGCCCAGCTCGGCACACCGGTGAGTCGGGTCGGCATCGTTGTAGCCGATGGCCCCCAGCGGTTCGCCCGTGTGCCGGTCGCGAATGAGGTGCCAGGCGCCACGGCCGGTGCGGGTCAGCTCGGCATACCAATCCATCTGTGCCCGGCATGCCGCCAGGCTGTCGTAGCTGACGCCGTAGTAGGCGACGACCTGGGGATCGGAGAGGCCGCGATAGATGTGAGGCAGGTCGGTGTCGGTGACGGGATCCGGCCTGATGTGGGGTGGTGCTGATGTCATGATGACTCCTTGCGGCCAGCCGTGGCTGGCCGCGTGTGTTGCGTAACAAGAGATGGATGATCCGGGCTGGCGTCAGGCAAACCCGAGCCGCTCGGCAAGGCGCGCCAGCTCGTCACGCCACTGCTGCTGCAGGCGCGGGGTCTGGTGCCTGGGCTTGCGGGCCAGATCGGCGGCGAGCAGGGCATCGAGCTCATACCAGCGCGCCAGCAGCGCCTCTTCGTCATCCCCCGTGGAGGCCGCGGTCTGCGGGTCACCTGATCGAGCCGGGCTGCCCGCCTGCGGCAAGGGGGCATCGCCCAGCAGCTCGGCATAGGCCCGCGCGGCACTGTGGGCCTCCTGGATGCGCCCGTCCTTTATCAGCCAGAAGCGGTTGCAGCTGCGCTCGATCAGCTCCCGGTCGTGGGAGACCAGCAGCACGCCCCCGGGGAAGGCCGCAATGGCGTCGGCCAGCTCCTCCTTGCCCGCCAGATCCAGGTGATTGGTGGGTTCGTCGAGCCAGAGCATGTGGTGGCTGCCGAGGGACAGGGCGAGGAACAGCAACCGTGCCCGCTCGCCCCCGCTCAGGGTGTGCACCTGCTGGCCGTGGCGGGCATAGGGGAAGCCTGCCCGGATCAGCGCCTGTCGCCGCGTCACCTCAGGCAGAGGGGCCAGGGGGTACAGCGCGTCGCTCAGGGTGGCGTCGTCAGCCAGCTGCTGCAGGGACTGATCGTAATAGGCGATGCTCGCGCCGGGGTGGCAGTACCAGCCCGCCTGCGGACTCAGGTCTGTCAGTTCGCGCCAGTACTGGCGCAGCAGGGAGGACTTGCCGGTGCCGTTGGCACCGAGCAGGGCGACCCTGTCCCCGGCCCGCAGCCAGAGTCCCTCGGCACGCAGCAGCGGTGGCAGTGCCGGTGCCGGCGATACGTCGAGGGCCTCCAATCGCAGCAGGGTGTCGGCAGGCAGGCTCACTCCGCGCAGCTCGAGCCGCCAGGGGGCCAGCGCCGCCACCTGGCTCTGCTCCTCCTGCAGGCGGGCGATGCGTTTTTCCATGGACTTGGCCTGGCGCACCAGCTTCTCGTTGTCATGCTCCCGCCCCCAGATGGCGAGGCGCTTGCTGCTGGCGCTCAGGCGGTCTATCTCCTTTTGCTCGTCCGCCCGGCGCAGGCGGGCCTGCTCATCCTCGGCAGCCAGCGCCGCCCTGGCCTGGCTGCAGGGCAGGGCGAAGCGCTGCAACTGGCCGTCTCGCAGGATCAGGGTCTGAGCCGTGACGCGGTCCAGCAGGCGAGCGTCGTGGGAAACCAGCACGAAGGCGCCGCGCCAGCCCAGCAGAAACTGCTCGAGCCAGAGCAAGGCGGGCAAGTCCAGGTGGTTGCTGGGCTCATCGAGCAGCAGCAGGTTGGGTTGGCGCAGCAGAGCGCGCCCTATCTGCAGCCGGCTGTGCTGGCCACCGCTCAGTGCACTGACCGGCAACGTGGCCTGGGCCTCCAGCTGCAGTTCGGCCAGCAGCTTGTCCACCTGCCATTCGGCGGCGGGGTCGTTGCCCAGGGCATCCAGCAGCACGGCGCGGGTGCTGAGGGTGGAAAGCCCGGCGGGCAGTTGCTGGGCCACGAACTCGCAGCGGCAGGCGGCGGCCTGCACGACCCGGCCGGCCTGGGGCGTGCGCTCGCCCGCCAGCAGCGCGAGCAATGTGCTCTTGCCGCAGCCTTTGGCGCCAATCAGGCCGAGTCGGTCGCCTGCGCGAATGCCGAGTTCGAGGTGGTCAAATAAGGGAAGGTGCCCCGCACTCATCTGCAGGGAATGGGTACTCATCAGGGTTGTCATGCTCTTGCTCTCTTAAATCGCGGGATAGGAAATCCCTGTCATCAGGAGCGCTGGCGACAACGGCAGAGTCGAGAAAGGTCTCGGTATGGAAGGGAGTCGGCTTTGCTCGAACCCGCTATCGCAGCGCGATGGTATGCAGGCAAGAGCACTTGAATGTGCCGAACAGGCGAGCCGAGAACATCGGACACGCTTGGATAACCATTTTTTACCTCCTTGTGTTTCGTTATGGCAGGGTGCGGCGATTATAGGCACAGAAAAAAACAGGCGTCCATCCGCCCTGTGGGGGGCCGTGGGCACCGCATCGGTAGGTGCGGGGTAAAAAAACGCCCCGTGATACGGGGCGTGGGGGTTGTCAGTCGCGGGGGTCTTGAGGGCCTCAATCACATCGTCACTGGGGGCCAGTCCCTCCACGTGGTTGAAGCTCTCCACCCCCTCCTGGGGATTGATGGTGAGGGCGTCGGCGCTCAGGTAGCTGCCGCTGCCGGCGCTCTCCACCACGACGATGACTTCAGGCTGCTTGTCGCCGTTGAGATCCAGCAGCTTGATTTCCTTGATGCTGCCATCGCGCGGCAGCACCTTGCCGTCGATGAACTGATCCAGCGGAAACTGGGGGTTGGCACCGGAGTAGAGGCGCACGTCGTAGCTGCCGGTGGAGGCAGGCTCGCCGCGCCCTTCGCTGACGGTCACCACCTGGCCGGAGGGAAGTGTCAGCTGTTTGAAGAAGCCGTCCGCCGCCTGGCTGGCGAGGGGCAGGCTGAGCAGGCCGAGAGTAAGTAATAAGGCTTTCATGGAGAGGACCCTTGTTGCTGCTTGTGTGTCTGTGACGGGCAGGGGACGCTTCCCTGCCACGTCGGAAGCGGGCAGGGTGCCGCTGGTCGGCCGCCCCCTGCCCGGGTTGTCATCACCATATCTTGACCCGTTTGGCCGGGTCCAGATAGAGCTTGTCGCCGGGCTGGATCTTGAACGCCTCGTAGAAGGCGGGGATGTTCGGTACCACGCCGTTGACCCGGTATTCCGGCGGCGAGTGGGGATCCGAGGCGAGCAGCATCTGCATCAGCTCGGGGCGATACATGCCCTTCCACACCTGGGCCCAGCCGAGGAAGAAGCGCTGCTCGCCGGTAAAACCGTCCAGCACCGGGGCCTCCTTGCCATCCAGGGAGAGCAGGTAGGCCTTGTGGGCGATGGTGAGGCCGCCGAGATCGCCGATGTTCTCCCCCAGGGTAAACTGGCCGTTGACGTACTGTCCCTTGATGGGCTCGAAGCGGTTGTACTGGGCCACCAGCCGGCTGGTGCGGAAGCGAAACTCCTTGAGATCCGCCGGCGTCCACCAGTCACGCATCACGCCGTCACCGTCGGATTTGGCCCCCTGATCATCAAAACCGTGGCCCATCTCGTGGCCGATCACCCCGCCGATGGCGCCGTAGTTGACCGCATCGTCCGCCGTCATGTCGAAGAAGGGGGGCTGCAAAATGGCGGCCGGGAAGACGATCTCGTTGTTGCTCGGGTTGTAGTAGGCGTTCACCGTCTGGGGCGACATGTGCCACTCGTCCCGATCGACCGGCTTGCCGAGGCGCGCCAGGTTGTCAGCGTATTCGAAGGCGCGGGCCCGCTGCAGGTTGCCCACCAGATCGTCGGGGCGAATGGTGATGGCGCTGTAGTCCTTCCACTTGTCCGGGTAGCCTATCTTGGGTCTGAACTTGGCGAGCTTCTCGAGGGCCTGGGTCTTGGTGGCCGGGGACATCCAGTCCAGCTCCTGGATGCTCTGGCCGTAGGCGGTGCGCAGGTTCTCCACCAGCTGCTCCATACGGGCCTTGGCCGCAGGCGGGAAGTAGCGCTCGACATAGAGCTTGCCCACCGCCTCCCCAAGATTGTTGTCCAGTACCCCAAGGGCCCGCTCCCAGGGGGCGCGCTGCTTGGGCGTGCCGCTAAGAGCGGTGCCGAAGAAGGCAAAATTCTGGGCATCGGTCTGGCTGTCGAGGTAGGGGGCGTAATCGGTGATGAGCTGCCACTTGAGGTAGGCCTGCCAGTCAGCGACCGGGGTCTGCTGCATCACCTCGTTCAGGGCCGAGAGGTAGGTGGGCTGGCCGATGACCAGGCTCTGCTGCCCCGCAAGGCCAGCCTGGGCCAGGTAGGCGTCCCAGTCGATGGCGGGGGCGAGGCGCCCCAGCTCGCTCACCGGCCCCTTGTTGTAGTTCTTCTCTCTGTCTCGCAGGGCCACGTTGTCCCACTGGATCTGGGCGAGCCTGGTCTCGAGGGCCAGGATGCGTTTCGCCTTGGCCTGGGCATCCGTCTCACCGAAGCGGGTCAGCATGGCGGCGATGTGTTGCTCGTACTTGTGCAGCAGCGCCTGGCTGTTGGGGTCGCGCTTGAGGTAGTAGTCCCGATCCGGCAGGCCGAGGCCGGCCTGGTAGAGGTAGACGGCATAGCTGTCAGGGGCCTTGGCGTCGGCGTCAATCCAGAAACCGAAGGGGGAGCCGCCACCGGTGCGGGCGCTCTGGGCGAAGGCCCGGGCGAGATCCTGCGGTGTGCGGATCTGCTCTATCTCGCTCAGCATCGGCAGCAGGGGCGTGGTGCCCTTGGCGTTGCGGGCGGCCTGATCCAGATAGCTCTGGTAGAGGTCGTGGATCTGCTGGGCCGGGGTGCCGGCAGCGGCTTTGCCATCCAGCCCCTCCACCAGCACTCGCACGTCCGCCAGGGATTTGTCCCGCAGCAGGTAGAAGGCGCCGTCGGCGGGCCTGTCATCGGGGATCTTGGCCGTGGCGAGCCAGTGGCCGTTCACGTAGCGGAAGAAGTCGTCACCAGGCTTGACGCTGGTGTCCATGTTGGCCAGCGCAAGGCCGGAGTGTTTGTCCGGTTGGCTCGGTGCCTGACTGCAACCGGCCAGCAGGGCCAGCCCGACGAGGGTGGCCAGGATGTGTTTCTTGTTGTTCATTATGGTTTTATTCCAATTCGGGTTATATGGCTTCCTTGCCCACGCAGGGAGCGATTCACTCTAGCAGCCGGGTTAGCGCTTGATAAGCCCGACTCTGCTAAGATCGGCCTGGTCGTATTGGGGAAGCCTATGATTTCTCGTATTTATTCTCGTTTTTGTCAGACCCTGCCCGCGCCGGAAGGTTCCCGCGGTCTGCTGGTGGCTTTCAGCGGCGGGCTCGACTCCACCGTCTTGCTGGTGCTGGCGGCCCGTTTTGCACGCGCCCACGGCCTCGCCCTGAACGCCCTGCACGTTCATCACGGCCTGAGCCCACATGCCGACCACTGGGTGGCTCACTGCGAAGGGGTGTGCCGGCAACTGGCGGTGCCCCTCATCGTGGAGCGGGTGCAGCTCTGTCGGGGCAACGGGGAGAGCCTGGAGGCCCAGGCGCGGGCGGCGCGTTATGAGCGACTCGCCGCCCACCTGGGGGAGGGGGAGTGGCTGCTCACCGCTCACCATCAGGACGATCAGCTGGAGACCCTGCTGCTGGCGCTCAAGCGGGGTGCCGGTCTGCGCGGGCTGGCGGGTATGGTGGCGAGCCAGCCTTTTGCCGCAGGCCATCTGTTGCGCCCCTTGCTCGATATGAGCCGGGCCGAGCTGGCGCAAGCCGCACAGTCACTTCCTTATGGCTGGGTAGAGGATGAGAGCAACGAGGACCCGAGCTATGACCGCAACTTCCTGCGCCAGCAGATTATTCCCCTGCTCAAGGACCGCTGGCCCGCCATGGCCCGGACGACGGCGCGCACCATGGCCCTGTGCGCCGAGCAGGAGGCGCTTATCAGCGAGCTGGCCGAGGCGGATTGGCAGGCGGTGGGTGAGGGAGAAGGGCTGCGCATTGACGGACTCCTCTCCCTCTCCCCCGTGCGGCGCAACAACCTGCTGCGCCACTGGATCCGCCGCCAGGGGGGAGAGATGCCCTCCCGCGAGCTGCTGGGCCTGCTGTGGCAGGAGGTGGCGCTGGCGCGCGATGACGCCAACCCCAGGCTGAGCCTGCAAGGGTTGGCGTGCCGCCGCTATCAGGGGCGCCTGTACCTGATAGCGCCAGATCTCGCCCCCCGCGAGGAGGTGCTGCCCATCCGGATGGAAGAGACGCTCACCCTGCCGGACGGGCTCGGGCAGTTCAGGCTCTGGAGAACGGATGGCGAAGGGTTGCGGACACCGAGGGGGGACGAGCTGCTCTCGGTGCGTTTTCAGGTCGCCCCCGGCGTCATGCTGAAACCGGTGGGGCGGGTGGGCAGTCGGCGGCTCAAGAAGCTGCTGCAAGAGTACGGGGTGCCCTCCTGGCAGCGGGGGCGCATTCCCATCCTCTACTACGGTGAACAGGTGGCTCTGGTGGCCGGGCTCTTTGTCTGCGACGGATTTCTGGCGCCAGAAGAGGGGGTGGCGTGGGAGTGGCGGCCCCCCGTCCCCCAGGATGCGGATTGACATCGCAGAGTGACAGGGGGCCGGGAGGGGAAGGGGGATGCCCTATTCGGGCAGGCCGGAGCTCCCGGCTTTCTTGCGGGCGTAGAGATGGGTATCGGCCGTCTCGTAGAGGCGCTGCACATCCATGCCAGACTGCCAGCTGGCGGCTCCCAGGCTGCACCCCACAGAGAAGGCGCTGAGCTCCTTGTGGCTGTGGAGCACATGTTGCAACCGCAGCCAGACCGGGCGCCAGGCCTCGGGGTCCGCTGGTTGCAGCAGCAGGGCAAACTCGTCCCCGCCGAGGCGAAACGCCTGATCCGTCCCGCGAATGCACCCCTGCAGCAACTGGGCGAAGCGGCTTAGCACCAGGTCGCCCACCGGGTGGCCCCAGGTGTCATTGACCTGCTTGAATCTGTCGAGATCCAGCAGCACCAGCACCAGGCCGTGGGGTTCCCGGCTGTGTTGCTCCACCGCCCGGCCAATGGCCTCGTCGAAGTAGGCGCGATTGCCAAGCCCGGTCAGGTGGTCTAGCCGCACCTGCTGCTCCAGCCGATCCAGCCGCAGATAGAGGGGCAGGGGGAGGCTGAACAGCTGATGATATTGCTCAAGCAACCGCCTCTGGCCGTCGCTCAGAGGGTGCTCCAGCTCGTAGTGCAACTGGCCGAGCAACTGCTCGTGTCGTCCCCGCAGCTCGAAGCGATAGGCATGCAGGGTCAGCCTGGCCTGGGGCGGGTGCGAGATGAGGGGGTGGGGCTGGCCACAGTCGAACTGGAGCGAGTGGATCCGGACAATGTTTGCCACCCGCTCGGCAAAGATTGCCAGCAGGGCGTCAAGATCCCGTTGCCCCAGCAACTGCTCTATCTGCTGATAGCGGTCCTGCCCGGTCAAGGGCGCAAGCCGCTCCATCTGCTGTACCCACTGCTCTATGCCATGTCCGAAGCCGTTCAATGACGATGTGTTTTCCACGTTACAGCCCTTACACCTCTCCATTCATTGCACAGGCTCTTGCAAGCCCTGTGCCTAAAATATGTCCGATGAAAAACAAGGGGGCTGGCTAAATAGCTGATCCTAATTTCGCTCCAGTTGCATAAGCCCATGTCCATTACCGGGGAACGGGGCGGCATGATCCAGGAAGTAGAACACGCGACGTAATAACTCACCCAATGTGCGGCATTGGTGGTTCCGGGTGATCGTTTCATGGAGGGCA